>NZ_PJBM01000257.1:0-98219 GCF_002836075.1 Shewanella sp. GutDb-MelDb
TAGGTACTCAATTGAGAGGAATTCGTGATGGCTCAGATACTAGATTTTGTGCCCAACGATGCAGAGATGGAATCATTTACAGCGCCAAAAAATAAAAAGGCTGCTGATGATTTAGCGCATAAAAAAGATGTGAAAAAACGCTTAGAAGCGTATTTAGAAAGAACCCAGCTCAGTCGAGCGATGGGCGAAGATGAATTTTGGGCTTAATTCATTGGTATAAGCGCAAAAAAAGCTCCTGAATCAATTCCAGGAGCTTACAAAGCTAATTAGAAAGCTTACTGCTCTGCGGCCTCTGTTTCACGCTTCTTGAGAAAGTATTCTTTGGTCAACGCAAATACCACCGGACTCAGCAATGCCAATGCGATTAAGTTCGGTATTGCCATCATCGCATTCAGCGTATCCGCTAACAGCCAAATAAACTCTAATGAGCTTACAGCGCCTAATGGCACTACCAGTGTCCAAAGAATTCTAAAGGGCTTAATCGCCTTTACACCAAACAAGAACTGCACACACTTCTCACAGTAAAAGCTCCAACCTAAGATGGTTGTAAACGCAAACACACTCAAGGCTATAGCCACGACATAATTGCCTAATGGGAACGCTTGAGAGAAGGCAAAAGAGGTCAATGCAGCCCCATTTTCACCCGAAGTCCAAGCGCCGGACACTATAATCGCTAAGCCAGTAATAGTACAAACGATTAAGGTATCAATGAACGTCCCCAACATCGCCACTAATCCTTGAGCAACTGGGTTATTTGTTTGCGCTGCAGCGTGCGCTATTGGCGCGCTACCAAGACCCGCTTCGTTAGAAAACACACCACGTGCCACACCAAAGCGAATCGCGGCCCAAACTGCTGCCCCCGCAAAACCGCCTTGAGCCGCGACAGGGTTAAAGGCACTGTGGATAATCAGTTCGAAT
The DNA here is from genome assembly GCF_002836075.1 of Shewanella sp. GutDb-MelDb. Classification (NCBI taxonomy): domain Bacteria; kingdom Pseudomonadati; phylum Pseudomonadota; class Gammaproteobacteria; order Alteromonadales; family Shewanellaceae; genus Shewanella; species Shewanella sp. GutDb-MelDb. The sequence goes on from NZ_PJBM01000257.1 coordinate 919, forward strand.
GCTGCTGGGATTTCAGAAGCATAAACCACCAGTACTGCGATGCCAGCGCCTATATAGAATATCGTCATAATCGGCACGAGTTTACCGGCAACATCAGCGATACGTTTAATACCGCCCATCAATACCGCACCAACTAAGACCATCAGCACCACACCGGTAACCCAACTTGGTACGCCAAAATTACTGCTTAACGCATCAGCCACTGAGTTAGCCTGTACGGTGTTACCAATACCAAACCCAGCCAGTGCACCAAACAACGCAAATGCGGTGCCTAACCAAGCCCACTTAGAGCTAAGGCCGTTCTTGATGTAATACATTGGGCCACCGACGTGGTTACCATTGTCATCCACTTCACGGTATTTAACCGCTAATACCGCTTCTGCGAATTTGGTTGCCATACCGACTAATGCCGTACACCACATCCAAAAAAGCGCACCTGGGCCACCAATAAAAATAGCGGTAGCAACACCCGCAATATTACCCGTACCGATCGTTGCGGAGAGCGACGTCATTAGCGCGTTAAACGGGCTAATCTCACCTTTCATGTTCTTATCTTTGTCAGGAATACGACCTGACCATAACAATTTAAAACCAGTGCCCAGCTTTAAAATCGGCATAAAACGCAAACCAACAGTGAGGAATAACCCTACCCCTAGGATCAAGACCAGCATAGGAGTCCCCCACACTACACCGTTAATCATGCCAATAAATTCAGTAATAGCTTCCATTCAGACCTCGTAGATACAGATTATTTATAGTTATTTTTTATAATTTTATTCTAAGTGTTTAGGGCTTTTTGATCTTCCCTATGAGAGCAAGGTCAAAAGGTCCTCACCGATTGCGCTAGCTCAAACAATACGCATCGGGTCAAACAGAGTACAACGAAATGTTAACCTTTGAAAAGGCTACACGAGAGAAAGGCACTTGAAGAAAGTGACAATAGCGCCCAAAGACGCTAGAAGGTGTTGAATTTTATTAATATTTATAATTGTGTTGCTTGGTTTTTTTACCAACGCGGAGGCTATACAGCTTAGTTACCACCCACAAATAGCCTACAAAAAAGCAACAATACCCAGCAGTGCAGTAACAACAGCCAACAAGCGTGGCTTCGGACTTGTTTCAAAACGGCTATTATTTATCACAAAGCAGGATCTGTTCTGGGTAGCTTAAAAGAGATGATATAAGTAAGGAGTAAAAAGATCGTTGAAACCGCCAAACAAGCCCCAAGCCCTGCAATTTGATACACCCAACCAGACAGTATGGTCCCGATAAGCCTACCCATTGCATTCGCCATATAGTAAAAACCAATGTCGAGTGAGACACCGTCATCACCAGCGTAACTCACTATAAGGTAGCTGTGCAGAGAAGAGTTTATGGCAAACACCGCACCAAACAGCATCAAACCTGTGATTAATGCAAACTGTAGATCAGTCCAGCCGGTAAACATCACAACGGCTAATATTGCTGTCACCAATGTCAATAATCCGGCCCATACCGTTGCACTCGCGCCATCAGGCGTCTTTGCGCTATTGCGTCCAGTGATTAACGGCGCCGCGGACTGAACCACACCATAACCAATGACCCACAATGCTAAAAAGGCGCCAACACTACTATGCTCCCAACCTAATTGACTGGCTAAAAACACTGGCAGAGCAATAACAAACCACACATCTCTAGCTGCAAATAAGAACAAACGTGCTGCTGAAAGGATATTAACTCGGCGACTTTTTGAAAATATTTCGGTAAATTTAGGCTTAGACTTCGCTTTACCTAAATCCGCTTTTAAATTGAATATGCTACATAACCAAACAATGCACAGTAGCGTCGCCATGATGGCCACCGCCCCCGTAAAGCCTACAAGTGTTAATAACACGCCACCTAAAAAGAACCCTGCCCCCTTAAGTGCATTTTTAGAACCTGTAAGCATCGCAACCCAACGATACAGCTTATCTTCGGCATCTTTGGGGACTAAGGTTTTAATCGCACTTTTAGCACTCATTTTGTTGAGATCTTTTGCTATCCCAGAAAGCGCCTGAGCAGCCATTACCCAAGGTACCACCAACATAGCACTCGGTAGTAATAACATCGACAGCGCGACTATCTGCAAGCCTAAACCTATGTTCATGGTGCGATTCAGGCCGAGCCTAGCGCCTAGCCAGCCACCGACTAGGTTAGTGATAACCCCAAAAATCTCATAAAACAGAAACAACATGGCAATTGCTAGCGGCGTATAACCTAAATCATAAAAATGCAGCACCACCAGCATGCGCAGCGCGCCATCGGTCAAGGTAAACGCCCAGTAGTTCCCCGTCACCAGCAAATACTGACGAATACTCTCAGGTAAAGCACGATATTTTGCTAACACAGATCACCAACCTAAATATTATCAATACAGCAGAACGCTATCAGGCAAAGCATGCTCTATTACCGCCTTAGCTATTACCGTCTTAGCCATTACCGTCCCAGCTCTTCCCGGCTTTATCCGGCTTTATCCGGCTCTTCCTGCTTTCCCCTGCTTTCTCTGCCTTACTTATCTAGCTTACCGACCATAATTGCCAGTTCAGCAGTGCGGTTGGCATAGCCCCACTCATTGTCATACCACACATACAGCTTCACTTGCGTGCCATTAACTACCATAGTAGAGAGTGCATCGATGATGCTTGAGCGCGGGTCAGTTTTATAATCAACCGACACTAATGGACGCTCCTCAAAACCAAGAATATCTTTCAACTCTCCTGCAGCCGCAGCTTTTAGCAAGGCGTTAACTTCCACTTCAGTTGTTTCACGCACTAACTCAAACACGCAATCTGTGAGTGAGGCGTTAGCAAGTGGAATGCGCACGGCATGGCCATTGAGCTTACCTTTTAGCTCTGGAAAAATATGAGTAATAGCGGTAGCACTGCCGGTGGTCGTTGGTATTAGGCTTAAACCACAGGCGCGGGCACGCCTTAGGTCTTTGTGCGGCGCATCAAGAATGGTTTGAGTATTGGTAATGTCATGTATGGTGGTCATCGAGCCATGCTTAATCCCAATTTTTTCATGGATCACTTTCACCACAGGCGCAAGGCAGTTAGTAGTGCATGACGCTGCCGTCACAATAGGGTGGATATCCTTATTGTAAAGATGCTGGTTAACGCCCATGACCACATTAAGTACACCATCCTCTTTGACTGGCGCGGTGACAACCACTCTTTTGACGCCTTGATCAAGATAAGCTTGCAACAGCGCTTTGGTTTTCATGACACCAGAAGCCTCAATCACCACATCGCAATTTGACCAGTCAGTCGCGGCAATGGTTTTATTGCGAGTGGTCACTATGCGACGTTGACCAATAACAATGTCATCACCTTCGGCGATAGCCTCTTCAGTCCAACGACCGTGCACCGAATCAAATGTCAGCAGGTGCGCTAATGTCGCTGCATCACCTGCTGGGTCATTAATTTGTACAAACTCGACATCCTGATTCTGCCACGCAGCTCTTAATGCCAAGCGCCCCATTCTGCCGAAGCCATTAATCCCAATTTTGATTGTCATTGTCGTTTCCCAACCTTAAATTCTTTAAATACAAATAGACTTTTCACACTAAAAAAGATATTACTTTCGCCTTACAATTGTCATTGATTTTTAACGGTTTTCCATAACCCTTCGAGTGCTTATCAATACTGCTTCTTTAATATAAAAAGAGACCGACACAAACTCAGCAAGAGAGATAAACAGCCCCTAAGTTGCAGATGCTTCGTCCGCAACGAACAAATGTCTATTGCGATTGCATATTGCCACCAGCGATAACATCACTGGTACTTCAACCAACACTCCCACCACAGTGGCGAGCGCTGCTCCTGAGTGCAAGCCAAACAATGATATAGCGACCGCGACGGCCAACTCGAAAAAGTTAGAGGTTGCAATCATACAGGCTGGAGCCGCAATTTTATGGCTTAGCTTCATCTTCTTTGCCGCATAAAAAGCGATAAAGAAAATGCCGTAAGTTTGGATCAATAATGGAATTGCGATTAGAAAAATATCTTGAGGTTGACTCATAATGGTTTCCGCTTGGAAACCAAACAGCAATACCACAGTGGCCAGTAAGCCAACCATAGACCAAGGTTTAAGCTTAGCCACAAATGCATTTAATTGGCTATCATCGCCCTTTCTCTGCAACAAATAGCGTGTAGCCGCCCCCACAACTAACGGCAGCACCACGTAAAGCACAACGGATGACAGCAATGTCTCCCAGGGGACTTGAATGTCACTCACACCTAGCAACAACGCCGTGATGGGCGCAAAAGCCACGACCATAATCAAGTCATTCACAGACACCTGCACGAGTGTGTAATTTGGGTCACCTTTAGTTAATTGGCTCCAAACAAATACCATTGCAGTACAAGGTGCTACGCCGAGTAAAATCATCCCTGCGATATATTCACTCGCCGTTTGTGGATCAACAAAATTAACAAAGAAAACTTTAAAGAACAGCCAACCCAGCGCCGCCATCGTAAACGGTTTAATCAGCCAATTGATCACCAATGTAAGCACCAGCCCCTTTGGACTCTTACCGACATCTTTTATTGCGGAAAAATCTATCTGTACCATCATGGGGTAGATCATTACCCAGATTAAAACCGCAATAACCAAATTGACATGCGCGTACTCAAGCCCAGCAATTTGCGTGAACCCACCCGGCATCACATTGCCTAAAAACACACCCACAACGATGGCTAAGCCAACCCACACACTTAAATAACGTTCAAAAATACCCATAATCTAAAACCTATAATAGTGATCATTGTTTAATTAACAGCAGCGCAATACTCTTTCTGGGCGATCGCCCATTTGTAACAGCCTTGCCAAATTAATCTCGATTAACTCTGGTTGTTGCTGCGCTAGTGTCTGCAAAATATCGCTTGCCCATAACGGCAACTCTGGATTAATACGATAAAAAACCCATTGTCCCTGACGTCGGTCAACTAACATTCCCAGTTTTCTCAATTGCGCCAAATGGCGAGAGATTTTAGGTTGGATGTCATCGAGTGCCGTCATCAATTCACAAACGCACAATTCTGATTCCGATTGGATCAGCAATAAACTGCGTAGTCGAGTATCGTCGGCGAGTGCTTTAAAAAAAGCTAATGGAGTCATATTGTGCTCTTCGCAAAAGGTGTCTATAAAACCAGATTAGCCATGGTTTTTTGCACACATAGGATATATGAAAAATAATATATATGTTTTTCCATATATTCAAGTGGAGATTTAAAAATATTATTCACTCTGAAAAATACGCTGCAGACAGGTTAATGTTTGACTAAGTCATTATAAGTTTAGTATCTGGATGATTTACATAATGATAGGTCGAAAATTAAGGCAGGTGAAAACAATGCAAAAAATTGAAAGTAGCGGTTTGTAGGTAGTAAACCCACTCCACCTCATCTATTGATTTTTGGCTATCAAAATCTACAAAGCTGTGATGGGGTGATTAGCTTAAGCTGCCAATTCAGTGATAAAGCGCAAGCTAATGCCAAGCAAAGTTACGGTATTAATGCCGATCATTTGAGTATTTAAAGTCAGCAACCCCGAGTACAATTACCGAGCACTTTTTTGGCGTGAGTCTGGACTTAAACATAAGAGTGAAGCCGTAAACCATCACTAAGCGGTGACAACGCCGGATAAAAAAACCATAAAAAAGGCTTCCGAAGAAGCCTTATATTAAAATATACGATAGTGCGTTAGCTACCCGCAATCTTCATTTTGTCCATCAAGATCCCACCAGTACGGATCGACGAGCGTAAATCTCTGTCTTTCGCAACCGCAACAATATTGCTATACATATCTTTTAGATTGCCAGCAATGGTGATCTCTTCAACTGGATATAAGATAACGCCATTTTCAACATAAAAACCTGCGGCGCCGCGTGAGTAGTCACCCGTTACGGTATTAACCCCTTGCCCCATCACCTCGGTAATAATCAATCCTGTGCCCATCTCTTTGACGAGCTCATCAAATGTTTGCCCCGTTGATGACAACGTCCAATTATAGATCCCACCCGCATGGCCAGTGTTTGTCAGGCCTAATTTTCTGGCTGAGTAACTCGTTAGTAAATAAGTGGCCAATCGACCATTATCAATAATCTTACGATTTTGAGTCGCGACACCTTCGCTGTCATAAGCTGAACTGGCTAGTGCACCGACTAATTGCGGTTGCTCATCAATACTAAACCAATCCGGAAAAACCTGAGTGTCGATGGCATCCAACAAGAAGCTAGATTTACGATAAATGCTACCGCCACTAATCGCACCGACTAAGTGCCCCATCAATCCGGTCGCTATCTCTGGAGAAAATAAAATTGGTAATTCAGTGGTCGCAATCTTTCGGCCGCCTAAACGGCCTGCCGTTTTTTGGGCCGCTGAAGCTCCAACCAACTCTGGCGCTAACAGCTCGCTGTATTTTCTGGCGATGGTGTAGTCATAATCGCGCTGCATGCCACCATCAACCTCACCAATAGCCACACAACTTAAGCTATATCGAGAACTACAATATCCATGTAAAAAACCATGGCTGTTGCCGTATACCTTGACACTTGAATGCGCACTGGCGCTGGCGCCATCAGAGGTTTGCACCCGCTTATCGGTGTCGAGTGCGGCCTCTTCGGCCAAAATCGAGATGCGAGTTAACTCTTCAGGTGAAATGTTCTGCGGATGATATAGATCTAAATCAGGAAACTTTGTCGCCATCAGTGATTTATCGGCTAGACCATTATAAGGATCTGCTGACGTAAAACGGGCAATATCATCGGCCGCTTTTACCGCTTGTTTAATGGCTGCAGGACTGAGATCTGAAGTCGAGGAGCTGCCTTTACAACCCCCTCTAAAGAGTGTGATCCCCAGTGCACCATCTTTATTAAACTCTACCGTCTCAACTTCTTTCATACGAGTTGAAACAGATAGCCCTTGCTGCTTACTAATCGCAACTTCAGCACCAGAAGTGCCTAAGGTTTTTGCATATTCCAGTGCCATTGAAACGGCGTCTTGTAGGGAATCTAATTCGATATCAATGCTAGGTGAGGACACAAATCTACTCTTCAATAATCGGTAATGACTTAAGCATAACAAACCCAAAAAACAATCACATTAAATAATACCAATCTCATTAAATATCTGGTCACTTCAGAGCCGCTCAGACTTTTCAATGCAAGGCTCACTGATGAAGAAATGCTTATTCCCTTTCAAGTCAATGTAACGCAGAAGTGGAACACCTGAGAGGCTCACGTAGTGCGGCTGATGTTCAATGCGATGGCAAAGCCCTTTAAGCTTCGTTGTGGGCTTTGGATATACGACTATGTTCCATACAAAATAAGACATTCCCGCCCTCCTTGGCGGTCAGATTTAGGAGGTACGAGTCCACGGATGGACGAAGGTAGAATAATGCAGGAGCAATTATCGAGAGCGAAGCACGACTAAAGGGATTTAGGAGGTAGAGTCATGCATGGAGCAATTACCGAAGATGCCAGAGCTGAGAATAACGATTAGCTTCAATCATCCGCTAGCCACATGGATGTGGCGAATGTCTGTATTGCAGGAGCAAATACAATCCTTACCTACAGGGCTTTGAACACCCGCTGAGTGATCACCTATTTATTTAAATTAGTATAATTGCGCCAGTTTACTTATTAGTGTGCTTTCGATTCACCTAGATAAAATATGGCAGGTCAACTGGCTTTATAAATGTTATTATTAAATCAGTATTTGTAAGAGATTTTAGATATGAAGATTGTCGGTGACTCAGAACATTTCCACCAGCCCTATGACAAAGATGATGACTACGAAAGCAGAGCTGAAGCTAAGCGTGGTATCGCCATCTACCAAGAAATTGGTAACGAATTGACTTTACTAAGTAAAAGTCAGATTGAAAGACTCAATCTTGATGAAATTATTTATGACAACGTGTTAAAAGCTAAGACGATTAAGAGCAACACTGAAGCTTATCGTCGCCATTTGCAATATATTGGCAAGTTAATGCGCTACGTTGATATTGAAGAGCTACAGCTCGCAATAAAAAACGTATTGAATAAAAACAGCAATGAAAGCGCCAAGAGTAATGTTGCGGATAAGACTCGCGACCAACTGCTCAACGATGGTGACACTGCGATTCAAGCGTTGATCGAGAAGCACCCAGATTTAGACAGACAAAAGTTGCGTCAATTTGTCCGTCAAACTAAGAAAGAACTCACTAAAAATGCTGATATTGAGCTATCAAAAACAGCAAAAGAGTTCAGTAAATATATACGTAACGGAATCCCAGAATAATCGTTACCAATCTAGATATTAGCTCTCTGCATAAGTCGTTTATTCAGAGAGCTATTTTTTTGATCAATGATAAATACTCATAGTATCGTTGTGATCAAATTAACTAACCCCTTCAAACAGTACTGTTCATACTTGCACAAGGAATTTGTGAATGCGCCTCACCAAGAAGCTGGCCGCCATCCCTTTTACTCTTTTATGTTTATCTCTATTAAGCGGCTGTAATGGCGCCTCTGGTGATAACGAAGACACCGATAATGGAGGCAGTTACAGCCTCGCGTTAAGCTTTAAAACCTTTGAGAATGGAGTATGTACAGCAGCGACCGACGCCCAAAGTTTTGATGCCTCAGAGTCTTTTTGTGCCGTAGCACATCTAAAACAAGATGGCAGTAATAGAAATGGGAAACTCATCGCATTTACGGCCTCTTTTGGTGAATTATCAGCGACAAGTAAGCTAACGGACACTAACGGCTTAGCCGAAGTCATTATCAGCAATGCTGCTGGTACTGAAAATGCGGGCACATTAACCGCCAGCTTTACTGAGGGTGAAACCACAGTTAATAGCAGCCGAAACTATCAATTCACTCCGTCAACTAGCCCAAGCACTTATACGCTAACCAGCGCTATAATCAATGGCGATACCGTCGTGACTCAGTTTAAAGCGGAAGATACCGTAAAACTTCAAGCCAAGTTTATTGACCAACAAGGCCAAGGTGTTGCAGGCCAAATAGTTACATTCACTGCGGGTAGCGCAACGCTAGCACCGAACACTGCGTTAACCGACGTTAGTGGCATCGCACAGGTTAACTACACTCCAACAGATTCAGAGCTTGGTGCTACAACCATGTCAGTTTCTATCAACTACTTGAGCAAAGATTATCAAAGTTCGATGCCATATGAGGTACTCGCGAAAGATACTACTCCAGATGGACCATCTTACACTCTCAATACAGCGATTATTAACGGCAGTACTATCGTCACTCAGTTTAAAGCAGAGGAAACGGTGCAACTGCAAGCGCAATTTTTAGATGAACTAAGCCAAGGTGTAGCAGGTCAGATGGTAACTTTCGCTGCAGGTAGCGCGGCACTAAACCCAAGTTCAGCACTCACCAATGCAAGCGGTATAGCACAGGTAAATTATACTCCAAGTAAAACGGAACTCGGCGCCGCGAGCATGTCAGCTAAAGTTGATTACGCCGATAACACCTATCAAAATTCAGGCTTATATGAAGTTCTAGCCAAAGACGCAGTTGGAGATGATGGCACCTTAAAATTCGGTTCTTTTGATGCTGATAACAATTTTGTCGAAGGAATATTGGCAACCACACTCCTTGCAGATGCCGATGGGGATTATCAAATCAGTGCAGGTGGTAGTTTTGGCGTGACAGCCACTATCGTCACAGAAAGTGCTGATGGCACAGTGGCACGCTTGCAAACGCCATCCAGCATTAGCTTTAGTGCTACTTGTGTTACCAGTAAGAATGCAAGTCTCGATTCTCCAGTGACCACATTATCGGGCAGCGCTAGTTCAACTTTTCAAGACACTAGTTGTAGTGGAAATAGTGAACGTGATGATCAAATAGTGGCAACGACGGTTGCCGGAAACCAGACATTAACCGCTAATTTGCCATTTACACTTTCTCGCCAAACATTAGCTAATTTAAGCTTCATATCAGCTGAACCCGCTTCAATTCGCATCAAAGGAGCTGGCGGTACGGGCTCTAGCGAGTCTTCGTTAATCACTTTCAAAGTATCAAGTGCTAATGGTCAACCAGCAGCACAGCAACTGGTCAGTTTCTCTCTGGATACCATAGTGGGCGGAATTAGCTTTGCGAACGGACTAGCAACTGCAGATAGTTTAACCAACTCTTTAGGCATAGCCACTGTAAGAGTTTTAGCCGGTACCGTACCTACACCTGTCCGAGTGGTTGCAACGGCTATCGATAGCGACACACAAGAGACAGTATCGAGTCAGTCTGAGCAGTTAACCATTAATACTGGTTTGCCGCAGCAACTAGGCTTTAGTGTTTCAGCGGATTTATTTAACCCTGAAGCGGGTGATTACAATGGTGAAAAGGTTGCAATCACAGCCTACGCATCTGACAGTTTTGGCAACCCCGCGCCTGATGACACCACAATTAACTTCACAGCTGAAGGCGGCCAAATAGTGCCTAGCTGTTTAACAGTCAACGGCACCTGTAGCGTGGAATGGACATCGGCTAATGCTCGTGTGCCTAACCACCGCATTACAGTCCTCGCCTATGCTTTAGGTCATGAGACCTTTTTCGATACTAATGGTAACAACGTTTTTGATGATGCTGATGGTGGAGCAATTGCAAAAGCTTGTTTAGACAGCAGTGGTGCAGCGGTTGCCTGCGTTGGTAACGGTAGAGATATTGAAACTTACCATCCTAATGGCTTTAGCGATTTAGGCGATGCGTTTAGAGATGACAATGAATCGGGTAGTCACACCTCAGGTGAACCCTATTTTAATACCGCATCAAGCAGCAGTTACCAAACTGCTGACGGGCTATTCAATGGTCCTCAATGCACCAGTGGCAGCTTATGCGGCACAGGGCAAGCTAATAAAACCTATATCCGTAAAGCGCTTATATTGACAATGTCTGGTTCGCAAGCACATTTTGAAATACAACAAGATGGCATTACCCTCTATAGCGACGGTGATGATGCATCCGCTATCGTGACTAATGCTATAGCAGCTGGTGCTTCATCGACATTTAGCATTCGCTTCTTCGATAGCGCCAATCAGATAATGCCAGCTAATACGAATTTAACCACTACAGCCTCTCAGGGTGAACTTGAGTCTGACACTTTTGTGGTACCCAATCGTAATGGCATTGGTGGCAACAGCACCAGCTTTGTACTGACTAACGATATTGATCCTACCAGCAGCGGTGAACTGAGTAAGACCAGTAATGTATCGATTGAAGTACTGACCCCTAAACCAGTGAAAACCACTATCGGTTTTGGTGTTCAACTTACAGGTACATAATTACTGCAAACTATCGGCACTTAGTTAATGAGTGCCTATACAATTACGTTGAAACAGCAAAAAGCCCGCTGCAATATTATTGCAACGGGCTTTTTATTTGTCGCTCTATCTGTTCGAGGCTATGCAGCCGACGAGCACTCCATTAATTGACTTAACCTCTAAGGTGTTAATTCAGATTGGTGCACATCAGCTTTTAAGTGAGCGGTTAAGCGGGCTTTAGCGCCAACATATGCCAACGCAAAGTAAAATGCTGTCATCGCCCATAACTGTAGCCATTGCGGCATAATACTCTGCCACGACGCGCCCATTTGATTGAGCTCTAACATCGCCATAATACCTGGCACTGCGGGAAAGATTTGCGACACTGCCACAACAGACTCTGGGATTAACGCTGTCGGCCACACAAAGCCTGACACAAACAGAATCGGCATGGAGATCAGCAGTAACACTTGAGTAGGTAGATCGCGTCGGGTAAACAAGCAACTAAAAGCAATACCAGCAGCGGTAGTGGCCAGTAAGAAAGGCAATAGCAATAATGCAACCGTGCCAAAGCTTGCCTGTAAACTCACGTCATACCAATAGTAACAATACCCAACATAGTAACTAGTCAGCAGTGTATAAATCCCCATAAAGGCTACCATGCGACCACACACTAATTTAAGCGGGCTTACCTGCCGCCAATAGCCGGTTTCTTTCCACTGACTAGCACCGAGAATACTGGTCCCAATCAACAATGTTTGATGCAAAATTAATAGGAACAGCCCAGGTACAATATAAGGGGTGTAGCCTAAACTTGGATTAAAAGCGGGAATACTATTGAGTTTAACCACATTAAGGCTTTGATCTGCCGCTTGCGCACCACTGCCTTGAGCCAGTAACCCCAACCGCTGCATACTCTTCCCTGCATCAAGCCCCGTTGAAATAAGCCCCTCTGCAACGGCGGAGTATATTAAAAAGTAACTCGCATCGCCGCCATAACTTAATGTCACTCCACGACCCAGTAATAGATCGCGCCTAAAGTCTGCCGGAATAACCAACAGGCCATGAGCTCGTCCAGATTCTATCCATTTTTTAGCCTCATCAATTGAACCCACTTTGGCGATCACTTGAATTTTTGCATTGGCATCTGCATGACGAATAAGCTGACGGCTTAATGATGAATGGTCGTGATCAACCACCACCAGCTGTTGCTCTGTCGGCACTTGATTAAGATACGGTAGCGGATAAAGAATAGAGTAAAAAAGCACGCCACCAAATACCGTAATAACAATGGTTTTGTCAGCCAAAATAGCTTTTAATTCTGCGATGATAAGCTGCAAGAAACTCATACTAATGCTCCTTAGCTGCGAGTGGTGCAGTTACATTATCTGCTGAATCGAAGCCTTTTGCAGCCAATACGCTAATCGGAATGAGTAGCAATAGGAAGCCCCAATAGCCAGTAAACTGGGGCAAGGTCGCTAACCAACCTTGACCGTAACTCACCACCGCAATATGAGTTTCAATATAATGACTCGATGGCATAATGACGCGCCACCATTGGGCAAGTGCAGGCATCTCATGGGTGGGAAATGTCACGCCCATAAAAGCAAATGCAGGGGCAAACATAGCGGTACAAAAACTAATAACCCTAGCGCTGTCTTTTAGGACGAAGAAGATCAGCAGCACCAGTAACCACACAGCGAGCAACATCAGCAGTTGTGCAACTAACAGTAGCGCGATACTGCCAGCAATAGGCAAACCTAAATACAGATAGATAAGCGCGAGAATAAAGCCACCATGCAGCAGCACAATTGGCGTATAGAAAAGCACTTTCGCCGCAATACCTTTCCACATCCCGAGTGAAACCCATTCAGAGGTGGTATTCCAGCGTAGCTCTCGATTAAGGCTATTAGCAAACACCATCATGGCCACGAGTTGCAGCAACGCTATCAATACTGGTGGCACCAGAAAACCCACATAGTTGTTATTACGGTTAAATAACGCCGTTGTTTGACTGCTCACCGGACTTAAATTCACCGCGACCTTGGCTTTAGGCACGCCCGCAGCGAGTTGTTTCATCGCCGCGAATGGTTTTAAACCATCGGCCATGCTTGCTTGTAGCTGGCTCGACAATAACTTACCCACCAATAAAAACTGGCTATTATAGCGGATATCAATCGTCGGGCTTTTACCTGTAAGCAGGTCACGTTTAAAGCCGTGGGGCAACACTAGCAGCGCATAAACCTCTGCTTGTTGCATTGAGTCGACAGCGCTGGCGAGATCGGTATAACTGATGGGTTGTGTAACAGGGTTTGCTTGTAACTGCCGAGCAAGCGCTCGGGTCACTTGGCTTTGATCTAAATCGACCACAGCCACTGGAAGTTGTCTTGGTAAGCCCGCACTAAATAGTAGCCATAATCCAATAATACCCAATAGCGGAATATAGCTGATAAGCGCCAGCTGCCAAGGATCGTCTAACAGGGCAGCTGTTTCTCTTTTTAGCATATTTATCAAAGCATCAGCCCCGTGCTACAGAGTGTTATAAAGCAAACAGAATAGACATACCGACTCTCAAGTCAGCAATAGCCTCATTCGGGCGTAGCTCGACTTGGAAAGTTCGCATATCAAAATCATGACCGCTTTCAGTTGCACGCCAAGTGGCAAAATCACCCATGACCGCAATATGGCTAACGGTAAACTCAACGTCACGCTCAAGTGCGGGTATGGTTAATAACACTGTTTGGCCTTGCTTGACGTGCTTTAGCTGATCTTCACGTAACTGAAACACTGCCCAAGCGTCACTCATGTCTATTAAACTCACCACTGGGAAACCGCTAGGCGCTAGCTCACCCGCCTGCAAGAGAACCTCGCTAACCTCAGCTGTTTTTGGCGATCGCATCTGACTATCAGCCAATATGGCATTGACTTCATTAACCGCCCCCTCAGCCATTCTAGTATTACCCGCTGCTGCGGCTTTGGTTTCATAGCGCGCACCTTCATCCGCCATTTGATACATGGCTAATGCAGCTTGTTCGGTATATTTTGCAGCTTGCCACTGCGTAAAGGCTTCATCACGCTTTTGTCGCGCAATGACTCCGTCATTAAATAGTGCTTCAATACGATCAAAGGTGGTATTAGCAAGTTTAGATCCCGCTTGCGCCTTCAACCACTCCTCCCTCGAAGCTGAAATTTGCTGTTTACGAGCGCCATTATCAGCCTCTTGCTGCATCGCTTTAGCAGCATCTCGACCACCCTCGGCTTGCATTAATTTAGCTTTTAACTCAGGGCTATAAATCGCATATAGCAGATCACCTTGGCTAACTTTATCTCCACGGCGCACGAGAACTTGCTCTACACGCCCTGGGACTTTAGAGGAGATATTATATTCGCGGGCTTCAATCTGCCCCTGTAATACCTGTGGTTTAGGGCTGTAAGCTAACACGAGTCCGTAAGCTAATATTCCGATTAGTGCAATAAGTGCTATTGCGGCCAAGATACGGTTAGTGCGCATTTTGTTCCCCTTGCTGAAGGCTTCTGCCAATAAATTCATCTAACTGACCGCTAATAGCCATCAGCCTCGCATACGATTGTATATAGCGGTACTGGGCGCCCAGTTGTTGAGTTTCTACCGCGGTGAGTTTAAGTTCGGCGTCCACTTTTTCAATTGAGGTCGACAAGCCCTGCCTGAAAGCGATGTCACGTAAGCGTTTATTTTCTTCAGCTAAGCTAAGTGAGCTATTGAGTGAGACTACCTCCTCTTGCGCCTGAAGTAATTGGCGGTAACTTTGTTCTAACAGTAGATTCAAATCTTGTTGGGTTTGCGCTTTAGTATATCGAGCCTGCAACAGTGCACTTTTAGCAGCTTCGACTTTGCCACTGCGGCCATCACGGCTTAGCAGTGGAATGTTAACCCCAACACCAAGCATCCAATCAGGTTCCATTTTTGAGAACAGACTATCGTCTTCATAAAGGGTGTAATTACCGTAAAGAAAGACCGTTGGGTAGTAACTGCCCTTTTCAACGTTGATAAGCCCCTGCGCTTGTGCCTCTTTGGCTTCAAGTAGCTTTAATGCCGGATGCTGGTTCATCGTAAGCTGGGATAGCTGTGGTAATGACGGCGAATTATTTAGCATAAACAGTGATGAGGTCGCGTCGACGTCACGCTCATGTAACATGCGTGATAAGGCAATCATTGCCATCTCAGATTGACGCTTAGCACTGCCGTAACTCACCTTGGCATTTTCGAGTGCCACTTGCGCATTAAGTCGTTCAACTTTGGCTATTTGCCCCTGCTGTTCAAGTTTTTGGGCGTGTGAAGCATGCAGCGTAAGAGAGTCTACCAACTGCTTTTTAGTTTGCGCTAACGTTTCTGTTACTGCCACTGCATAGTAGCGGTCAACTAAAGTCACAAACAGATCGCGAGTGGTCAGCTTTAACTGTTCCTCTTTTTCTGCAACGTGGGCTTCGTGTATAGCTTGCGCCGCAGTAATTTTACCCCCGGTGTAGATTGGCCACATCGCTTGCAAACTAGAGCGGAAGATATCTTGTTCGGTGAAAGGAGTTACAAATAGCGATCCTGGAATACCTGCCAATGCACCACCTATCGCTGGAGGTAACGCAGCAGGATCCAATGAAGCCAACGGATTGAGATCGCGCAGATCTAACTCAATGGGCTTTTCTAGACGTGTATAGCTACCAGTGAGGTTAATTGAAGGTAAATTCATATCTTCACCAGCATCGCGCTCGGCCTCTGCACGATTGACCTCTTGCGTGCCCGCTTGCAATTTATCACTCACCTTGAGTAATTGATCCCAAGCTTGATTAAACGCAATTGGCTTGGCCTGTATCGACAGCGGAAGAACCAACAAAAGAGCACAGAGCGAACGTTTCATTTACACCTCTAGAGTTATTACTCTAATTATTGAGTGAATAGTACCATTGCTAACCACTGCTCGCTAGGATCTAGCGTAATGAGCTTACCGCTAAATCCTAGTTTACTTTGATATTTTGACCTAAACGACTTTAGGGTAAACCTTTACGCAGTGCCGCCTACTGTCAACTTGTCCAATTTTAATGTTGGTTGACCAACACCTACAGGTACACTTTGCCCATCTTTACCACACACACCAACACCTTTATCGAGTTCAAGGTCATTACCCACCATCGAAATTTGGCTCATTGCCTCTGGTCCATTGCCTATCAAGGTTGCTCCCTTAATCGGCTGGGTAATCTCGCCATTCTCAATTAAATAAGCTTCTGATGCAGAGAACACAAACTTACCGGAGGTAATATCCACTTGGCCACCACCAAAGTTAGGCGCATAAATCCCGTTCTTAACTGATTTGATGATCTCGGTAGGATCTGACTCGCCCGCTTCCATATAGGTATTTGTCATACGCGGCATCGGCAAATGAGCATAAGACTCACGACGACCATTACCGGTAGAGCGCTCCCCCATAAGTCCAGCATTGAGCTTATCTTGCATATAGCCTTTTAAGATCCCGTCTTCAATCAATACTGTTTTTTGAGTCGGTGTACCTTCATCATCAATGCTTAACGAGCCACGACGATCGACCATGGTGCCATCGTCTACCACTGTGACCAATTTAGAGGCCACTTGTTGGCCCATTTTGCCACTAAATGCACTACTACCCTTACGGTTAAAGTCGCCTTCTAGGCCATGCCCGACCGCTTCATGCAGCAATACGCCAGGCCAGCCCGCGCCTAACACTACCGGCATCTCACCTGCTGGAGCATCGACCGCTTGCATATTGACTGATGCTTGGCGTACAGCTTCACGCGCAAAAGCAAAGCAATATGGTAAGCCATCATCACCATTGGCTAACAGCACATCGTAACTATGACGCCCGCCACCACCAGAACCACCGCGCTCTCGCTTGCCATTTTCTTCTAAAATAACACTGCAATTAAATCGAACTAACGGTCTAATATCGGCCGCTAAAGTGCCATCACTTGCGGCAACTAATATCTCTTCATGCACTCCAGACAGACTCACTACTACCTGAATAATTCGTTTATCGAGACTACGAATATAGACATCGGCTTCTTTAAGTAAGGCTATTTTTTTAATCTCTTCCATGGCGGCAATGGGATCTGAACTTATATAAAGCGCTTTATCATGCTGTTGCTTCCAAGCGTTAACGCGTCCGCTACCGCCAGATACTGCAATACTGCGAGCGGCAGTTGCGGCAGCTTCTAATGCTGCGGGGGTAATTTCATCCGCATAAGCAAAACCTGTTTTTTCACCGGTTATCGCTCTAACACCCACGCCACGTTCAATATGGAAACTGCCGTCTTTAACGATGCCATCTTCCAACACCCAAGACTCGTGGCGGCTACCTTGAAAATACAGATCTGAAAAATCAATTTTATGCTCATGAATACGCTTTAAATAGCTTTGTAGATCATCTATCGCCAGTCCATCTTGCAGTAGGCTGTGTCCAACTTGGGTTAAAAATGACATCAATTCTCTCTCTTCGACCAAATATAGTTCTGTTCTAGAAACCCTTATAGATAAGCATCTCTATACGATTTGTGTTTTAGCTTGTTGCTAAGGAATAATGCCAACATAGCGCTAGGTTAACCTAGATTGCCACGACTCGCTTAGCATTACTGCTTAAGTGTTGGCGACTGAAAGCGGTTATGCGTTATTATTGGCATCTTTGCCCGCACGGCATGTAAGTCTCGCATGTTCAGCTGAGCGCTAACCCAACCGGTACCCGTTGGCTTTTGGGCTAAAATATCTCCCCAAGGGCCGATAATCATACTTTGGCCCCATGTCTCACGACCGCCGTTATTGTGAATGCCCCATTGTGCTGCCGCTAACACGAAGCATTGGGTTTCAATAGCTCGAGCTTGCAGCAGAACTTGCCAATGAGCCTCACCGGTAACCTTAGTAAAGGCCGCTGGCAGTGCAATAATTTCAGCCCCTGCTTCACGCAGCGCCCTGAATAAATCGGCAAAACGAATATCGTAGCAAATAGCCAAACCAAGCTTACCAAAGGGCGTATCAACCACGGTAATATGTTTGCCGGGGCAGAATGCATCACTCTCTCGATATTGCTTGGTGCCATCCGACACTTCTACATCGAATAGATGCAGCTTATCGTAATAGCCCAATACGCTTGCATCAGTGTCAAACACATAACAACGATTATAGATGCGACCGTCTTCTGCCAATATAGGAATACTACCGGCCACTAACACTACGCTATATTTATCTGCTAGCGCAGCTAAGTCTTGTTTAAGTTGACTGTGTATTTCGTCTGTTGCGTAGTCGAGTTGTTGGCTCTCTTGTCCACCAAATAACAAGCAACACTCAGGCAATACTACTAGCTGTTGATTATCATCCAGCCGAGGTAATTGCTTAAGCTGCGACTCGATAAATGCGAGATTCTCGATTACGCTGCGGCTGCTCTGACATTGCAGTAGGCTTACTTGCATCTGACTCTCCCGGTATCAATTTCAAAGCAGGCATTGTTTGGCCACTCTCTTTCAAATTGGATTGCTCAATTGTCTTATCAGGCTGACTCGTTTCGCTAGCGCCGTTAGCTTCCATTTTAAGCCCTACTTTCGCTGACGCTATATCTGAAATAGGTTCTAATACCTGCCCCTGTGCTGGGACAATTTTAGACGTTGAGTTTGATACTGGGATTGATACAGCATCCTCAGGCTGCTTCTCTGAAGCGCTGTCTTGTCCACTCCCCTCAGCAGGTTCAACGGCCTTTTTAGGCAGCACCGATTCTGGGATCTCAATCTCTTTACTCTTACGCTCTAACTCTTCAAGTTTAGGCTCAGACATGGTGCCTGTCAGCCTAAAACGGATCTCGGATATCACTTCAATAACAGGTTCAAGTACTTTCGTCAGTGCAAAAGCGCCCAAGCCTAATGTCCAACCGCCGGTACTGAGCAATATCACCGTCGGCACACTTGATGCTAATTGCGGCACAAAGCGAATATCATAATTCAAACTTTCAGTGGTTAAATCGGTATAACCACGCACTCGCATATTACCTGCGACAGCCTTCATCTCAGTATCTGTGGTCTTAACAACCCCGTTATCAAGCATCAAGGTGCCACCAAACGAATCAAAATACAGACCTTTACCAAATACATCGGAGAAGTCCAATGACAATTTACGCAGCAGTGAATCAAGGCTAAATAGCGAGAATATCCGCGCCCCTTTGTCACTCACCTCTGACAAATGCCCTTTGCCTAAATCAAACCTCACTTCACCATCAAGAGTGTCGAGCGAAAATGCGTATGGCGCTCCGATCCAGGAAATTTCACCGACCACCGATGTTGGTGCGTCTTTAAGACCTGGATCTATGCCCAATTTAGCCGACAGGAAGTCAAACTTAGTTGAATCTAGAGTCAAATTAAACGAGGTCAGGCTCTGGCCATCTTCTATCGACCAAGTGCCTTTTCCTTTAAGCTGCACCTCTGGCGAACTTAAGGATAGGGTTTGGATCTGATAAGTATCATCTTTAGGGCTGGCTTGTAAAACGAGGTGCCCCATCGATTTATCAAACAATCTAAAGTCATCCACATCGACCGCTAATGGCGGTAAGTTAGCCAAAACAGTATCGGACTTGAAATGCGCGGTTTCATCAGTCTTCGCCTTTGGCGACATATACAACTTGCTCGCCACCACTTTAAGCCCCTGCTTAACCCAATCAGGATAAAAGTCGATTCGACCATCGAATTGCTCAGAAGTGGCATCGAATCGCCATGAATATTCAGTAGGCCCTGCATTGAAATGAAGGTCATTCAATGGTTGCCCCATCAAATCTAGATCATTAAAGTTAGCTTCAATTGACACTAAAGGCGGGAAAAAACGATCAGTAGCCGTAAGAGACCCACTCTCTACTCCCGTATCGACATCTAACTCTAGCGTCTTTTCTGATTTAGCGGTAAAGCTCTGAATGATGGGTAACCAAGGTGAAAATTCGGTTTTATCGAGATCTATCTGTAGGTGCCCTTTTGTTTTACGTAACTGGTCGCCGGGTTTAAATAAGCGACCGAGTAATAGATCAAAGTGAGCGAGCCCATTACCGGACTCGAGATCAAAACCACCCCAAAACTCTAACTGCTTATCTAGCTTAATCCCCAGAGAGGACTCCTTGTTATCGCCAATAAGCTCTGCCGTAAATTCTGCCGTTTTGGTCGACGCCTTAGTAAATGGGGCTGGCAGAGCCAGTTCAGTCCCAAGAAGATCGCTATCAACCCGTGCTTGAATACGGTAACCAGAGGGGTCGAATATCAGCATCAATCCGCCAGTCCAATCAAGTTCACCGCTATAATAATCACTTAACGGGTTATTGAGTTCATTGGGTAAGTTATCTAGCAGCCAATGCCCCGTCAAGTCGACATTCACCGCATAGTTTTTGTTAATCCGCCCCGTATCAAAGCTAAATGTTAATGGCTGACTGTACATCAGCGCATTAATGTCGCTGCCCGTCACTACATCATTAATAAACTGAATTTGACCGCTGACATTATCTAGCTGAATACCCGGTTCACTGATATAAACTGGCGTATTATCAAAATTAACCGTGCCCTGAATGATTTCATCCACTCCATCAAACAGCGGAATGCTCAGATTTATCTGCCCAGTAATATCACCTGATATTTGTACGACATCAAGCGTTGAGCCCACGGAGTCAGCCAAGGGAGAAGCCTGGATCACCGCATTAGCCGCTTCGGCTTTGGTCGCCAAGTCAGCTTTAATGATGAGCATGCTTTCATGGTTCATGAGGGGAATGCCAATATAGGCGCCATCCGCTGAAACATCCATCAACTGACCTTTATTCACCCACAAATCCATAGCCGCATTCTCAAACAGTGCTGATAGGTTTAAATTGGATACTGCAGGCCAAGTGTCTTGAAATTTAAAATTAGCATCTGCTAAGGTGAATCCCGCTTGAAAAACACCCGCACTTTGTGAATAGGGATAATCTTCAAAAGCCCCTTGCCACACGATGACGGCATCATCTGTTTTTCCTGCTTTTAATGCGCCGGTTAAATAGTCCACCAGGCCAGTACTCATTCCCTTAAGCGGGAAGTAACGATGTGCATTTGCCACGTTATTAATATTAAGATTGGCTAACAATGCCATATGAGTCGCGCCAGAAAACTCAAGTCGAGTGGCGGCATCAACTGAAATATCCGCATTGCTAAAATGCAGTTTAGGTAATGATAGCGCTGAAGTCGCGAAATCGAACTCTCCTGTTAATGCATCGCCCTTAAGATCGAGTGGTGCTTCAAAGCCACCATCAAAATCGACCACATATTGCTGTGCAGGCAACGTAAACTGTAATTCTTTATCGGTAACGATGACCTTAGCATCAATAGCCGAAAGCCCTGGGATAGCACCGTCCGTTTGCCAGCTAATTTGCTGCGCATAAGCGCTAAGTTGCGGCTGGTTTTTGTCGGTATCCCACTGTAACTGGGTATTGGTGATTTCTCCTTGAGGGCTTAACGCCTGCCAAGTCTGTAAGGTGTCGAGCTCAATACCGGGGAGCAGCGGCAGTAGCGGTAATACCGTGGCTAAATCCAAAGTATTTAAATAAGCGTCGATGCTAGCCCCATGTTGCTTGGCACTCAATACAGGGGATGGCCATTGCGCGCCATTGGTTGCAAAAGACAGATCGTGACTGCTTAGAGACCAACCATTGGTATCTGGATGCCAACGCATTGCACCCGCTTGAATTGAAAACTTCTGCGCTTCTCCGTTTAAAAACCACTCTAGCCAGCTAGGTTTAAACGCGACTGTGGCATCATTAATCTCACGATTAGCAAAGCTTATCCACGCCTCTAAATTAACCACCCCTTCGAGCTGCAGCTTTTTATTTGCATCAAATGGATTAGGTTGGCGCGATGCCCACTCGCCGATATCGAGTGACGCTGCCGCAAGATAAAACTGTCCTATTAATGACTCAGGTTTGTGGCCGTCGCCTTTGATATCAACACTTAATGCCAGCAGCTCTATATCTGAAGCTTCTTCATCTAAAAACAACTTACCTTGACCACGGTGACGCTTTTCCGTATTACGCCAATGCATATCTTTAATGAAAATAGGGCGGTATTGGTGTTTTTGGCTTAATAGCTGAATACGGGCATTGGTAATTGAAAATCGCTCTAATTGCTCTAACATCAGCTGATAGAGCCAATCAGTGTTCATCTTTGTACTTGATGAGTTTGAAGTCGAAGTCGATGCCAATCGGTCGAGATCGAGCGCGACGTTTACCCCATCAAAAATAACATCTTCTATTTGCGGTGTTGCGGTCAACAAGGTTTGCCAAAAATCAAATTTCACATGCACTTGTTCAAACAGCAGGGTAACAGGCAGCTTTTCTTGGGAAGGGAGCACAAAGTTCTTAACGGTGAGCGCTGGGCCAAATGCTTGCCATTCGGCTTGTAATTGACCCACCTGCACTTCGACTTGATACTTATTATGAATATAGTCAACTAGCTCTAATCTGACTTGATCAAGCTGGGGCAACAGCCCTCGAAACAAGCTTACGAATAGTGCAAAAAGCACCATCACAATAGCCAGAGACTGCAGGCACACTCTAAGAAAATTAAATTTACGAGTCTTAGATGACACTACATTATCACCACATCAAATTTATTCTGAGCGTACATAGGTTCATTCTGTAAACGAACACGCTTAGCAATATACACTTCTAGCTCGGCCAGAAGGTGGCTTTCGTCACTTTTAAGACTGTGGTAAACCGCTGGCGCGCAATAGACTAAAAATTCATCGGCATCATAGCCTTTGTTCAAACGAATGATCTCTCTAAACATTTCGTATGACACCGTTTCTACGGTCTTTAAACTTCCGGTACCGAGACAAGATGGACATTCGCCACACAAAACATGCTCTAAACTTTCGCGAGTACGCTTACGTGTCATTTCGACTAAGCCAAGACCAGAAAAACCACTGAAATTGGTTTTTACTCTATCAACGGCTAATGCTCCCTGAAGACCCGAAAGCACACGTTTTTGATGTTCGGCTTCTAACATATCAATAAAGTCGATAATGATAATGCCACCTAGGTTACGTAGCCTTAATTGCCGCGCTATCGCCTGAGTCGCTTCAAGGTTGGTGTTAAAGATGGTTTCTTCAAGGTTACGATGGCCGACAAAAGCACCGGTATTGATATCAACCGTGGTCATGGCCTCAGTTTGATCAATAATCAAATAGCCGCCGGACTTAAGTTCCACCTTGCGCCCTAATGCACGTTGCACTTCATTTTCAACATCATAAAGGTCAAAAATAGGCACTGGACCGTTGTAATGCTCTAGCTTATTGGCAATTTCGGGCATGAACTCTTGCGCAAATTGCTGTAACTCGTCATAGGTTTGCTTGGAATCAACTTGAATTTGGTCAAGCTCTGTACCGACAAAGTCACGTACGATTCTAACCGGCAGCGCTAAATCTTGATAAAGTAAAGATACGCCTTTGCGCTTGCGTCGTAAGCTGACCTTGGCCCATACACGGCGTAAAAAAGCAGCGTCTTGCACCAGTTCATCTTCACCGGCACTCTCAGCGGCGGTGCGAATAATAAACCCGCCATCATCATCGACAAAAGGCTCAGTAATTTTTTTAAGTCTGGCACGGACCTCTTCAGTTTCAATCCGTTGCGATACGCCAACATGGCTCGAACCCGGCATAAAAACAAGGTAACGAGAAGGCAGTGTAATATCGGTAGTTAAGCGTGCGCCTTTGGTACCGAGCGGATCTTTAACCACCTGCACCATGATATCTTGCCCTTGCCTCACCAGTTCAGCAATGTCACGTACAACAAAGTTGCCCTTCTCTACATCAGCAACACACTCGGTGTGTGGCACAATATCAGAGGCGTGTAAAAAGGCGGCCTTATCTAAGCCAATATCGACAAAGGCAGCCTGCATACCGGGTAACACTCGGCTGACTTTTCCTTTATAGATATTGCCCACTAAACCACGCTTCATGCGTCGCTCTATGTGTACTTCTTGCAATACACCATGTTCTACCAATGCCACTCTAGCTTCGGTTGGTGTCACATTGATTAGCAGTTCAGAACCTATTTTTCGCTTTACTCTGCCTGGCACGATTCGACCTGTATTCACAACTCACCCCACTTAGGGAAATAGCTAATTTAAAAAGGATTTGGCGTTAGTGACCGATGTTACAACCTAGAATTGGATTTTTATTATCGGGTTATAAAATATTCATCTCACACAACAACGCACGGGTTTCTACCAAAGGTAACCCGACTACTGCGGAATAACTCCCCTCAATAGCTTCTACAAAACTGCCGCCTAAACCTTGGATCCCATAAGCTCCGGCTTTATCCATGGGCTCTCCAGTCGCAATATAAGCCAAAATATCAGACTGTGTCATTGCACAAAACTGTACGCCAGTGGTCACCAACTTAGTCAGGGTTTTATCCCCATCGGTGACCGCGACAGCCGTCATCACTTGATGTGCCTTTCCTGCAAGGCGGGTTAATATTGCCTTTGCATCTGCTTCGTCTGTCGGCTTACCTAAAATAGTATCGCCTAATATCACAATCGTATCTGAGCCCAGTACAACGGCCTTGCCTTCTGCAGCGTATAAATTCAGTCCCGCTATCGCTTTCTCTTTCGCTAAGCGCACCA
Source organism: Shewanella sp. GutDb-MelDb (assembly GCF_002836075.1). Taxonomy (NCBI): domain Bacteria; kingdom Pseudomonadati; phylum Pseudomonadota; class Gammaproteobacteria; order Alteromonadales; family Shewanellaceae; genus Shewanella; species Shewanella sp. GutDb-MelDb. Next base: position 25,873 of record NZ_PJBM01000257.1, read on the forward strand.
CAAAGGTTGCAGCAGACTCACCAGCATGATGGCTCTCATCAATATCAGTCGCCAATATATCGAAGTCAAATGAGCCATCTTCAGCTGAGCTTAAAAAGCTTAATTGAGCTAATAATTCTTTGCGTCTTGGCGACGCGGAAGCGAGTACTAACTTCATTCTACAATACCTATTCAGAGGTGCTAATCAAGGGAGACCGAGCTAACATGGAAATACATCATAAACTTAAGTCACGACGGCAATGGGCTAGCGGACTTTATATAAACGCCTGACACGACGCAGGATCCAAAATATCCAGGGCCACATGATCAAACTTGAAAATGCGGGATAAAACAGCGTGATATCAAAGTTCGCAGTATCCGTCACAAACTGCACCCAAAAAACAATTAAGTTATAGAGCGCGACCTGTGTTGCCACCAGCAATGCTTGTTGCCACATAGGGAAGTTACGTAGACGTTGAAAATGTAATACCACCACATAAACCACCACCGACATGGCAAAAGCTCTAATACCTAAGGTCGCCCCCAGCAATATATCCAGCATCACACCCAGCACCCACGCCGTTAATATGTTGTACCTGTGTGGCAGCGCCATTGCCCAGTAGATAATCACCAGTAGCAACCAGTCGGGTCGCCATGCTTCGACTAATTCAGGCAGGGGCATAATTTGAAATAGCATCGCGACCAGCAAACTTAACCAAACAACCCAACGGCCATTGGCGACATGTAAACTCATTGCGCGGCCTCCTTATTGGCTTTTAACGCTTCTTCGACACCTTCTGGTGCAACCAGTTCCGCGTCATCGGCTTCAATATCAGGCCAAATTAATAGCAAGTAACGTATTCTGTCTAAGGCTGCCAACGGCTGTGCAATCACAGTGGCATAGTTTTTACCGTCATCTTTCTCGACAGTCATCACTCGTGCAACGGGGTAACCTTCGGGAAAACGTTTTCCCAATCCAGAAGAGACTAACAAATCGCCGGCGCGTACATCGGTACTTTTAGCCACATGACGCAGCTCTAGCTCATCTATAGAGCCCGTGCCGATAGCCATCATTCTGACATCGTTGCGCGTAATTCTAACGGGGATCCCATGCGAGACATCAGACAGCAGTAATACTCGGCTTGTTAGCTCACTGACCTGCACAACCTGCCCGACCACACCTTGTGCGTCGACAACGGGTTGGCCAACATAAACACTGTTACGTGAGCCGCGGTTAAGCACCACATATTGATGAAAGGGATCGCTGGCAACTTCCATCACTTCGGCAACGACTTTTTTAGCGTCCATATAAACAGGAGAGCCTAACAAGCCACGTAAACGATCGTTTTCTTGGCGCAGATGCTCAAAGCGTTGTAAGCGTTCACTCATTAACAACTGATAGCGTAATAACTCTTTATTTTGCTTAGCCAACATATTACGTGTGGCCAAATTTTCTGCGGATTCGTCAAGTAATACCCCTGGGATATTAGCGACATATTGCAGTGGACTTAAGAGGGAGGACAGCGAGTTGCGCACAGGCTCAAGCCGATCATTTGCAACAAGCAAAATCACTGACATGATGACGGCTAGGGTCAATCTGAATTGGTTTGATATACCACGAACAAAAATTGGCTTCATAAAAAAATAGGGCGGTAATCACCGCCCTTTTTAACCGTCTTAATTTTCTTCGGAGAATAGGTCGCCGCCGTGCATATCGATCATCTCGAGCGCTTTACCACCGCCACGAGCCACACAGGTCAGTGGATCATCGGCAATCATCACGGGAATGCCCGTTTCTTGCATTAAGAGACGATCCAAATCGCGGATAAGGGCACCACCACCCGTCAACACCATACCGCGCTCTGAAATATCAGAGGCCAATTCTGGTGGAGACTGTTCAAGTGCGACCATAACAGCACTGACAATGCCAGATAATGGCTCTTGCAGTGCTTCTAAAATTTCATTGCTGTTGAGTGTAAAGCTGCGGGGAACACCTTCTGCAAGGTTACGACCACGTACTTCGATCTCTAACACTTCATCGCCAGGATAAGCAGTACCAATAGTATGCTTAATACGCTCAGCGGTCGCTTCGCCAATGAGGCTGCCGTAGTTACGACGCACATAATTGATGATAGCATCATCAAATTTGTCGCCACCGATACGAACAGATGAAGAATAAACCACACCGTTAAGCGAGATAATGGCAACTTCAGTTGTACCACCACCGATATCAACAACCATAGACCCTGTCGCTTCCGATACTGGAAGACCAGCACCGATTGCCGCAGCCATTGGCTCTTCAATCAAATAAACTTCGCGTGCACCTGCGCCCATGGCTGATTCGCGGATAGCGCGACGCTCAACTTGGGTAGCACCAACGGGTACGCAAACCAAAACACGAGGGCTTGGGCGGAATACACTGTTGTTATGCACTTGCTTGATAAAATGCTGTAGCATTTTTTCGGTCACATAAAAGTCGGCGATAACGCCATCTTTCATTGGACGAATTGCTTGAATGTTTCCAGGAGTACGTCCGAGCATCTGCTTTGCTTCAGTACCGACGGCCGCAACCGACTTCTGACCTGAGCCAGACCGTTCTCCACGGATGGCAACCACTGAAGGTTCGTTCAAAACGATACCTTCGTCACGGACGTAAATTAGCGTGTTAGCTGTACCCAAATCAATCGAAAGATCATTAGAAAAAATGCCGCGTAGCTTCTTGAACATGTAACCAGCCTGTCTCAGTGGAATCGAAGAAAAAAGAAATCAGGTAACTTTATCATGCTTCTTGAATTCCACAAGGCCACAGACGTTAACAATTGCTAATGAAGTAAAGTTTTTTGCAATATCTGCCTTAAAGAGCGAGTCAATATTTTGCCTTGTTCACGGCTTAATGACGCTTAGTTAACTTCTCGCCAATATATGATGCGATCGTGGCCTCTATAGGTGCCAAAGTAAGCTGTCGCTCGTGGATCTTCTAATGCACTAATGTCATACGCCCAATACCACTTTAACCACTTATCCACATTTAACTGCAAAGCGACTTCACCCTCTGCACTAGGTGCAGGGAAATAGATAAAGCTGTTACCTAAACCAACTGTCCCTGCTTTACCTGCTCCACCAGAACGGGTAAAGCCTTCAACCGCTTCAAGCCCAGTTTGCGGTGTTAATGCAAGTCCTGTGTCAGCCGATGCACTGGTGGTATTGGTATCAAATACTGAACAACTATCATCATTGTTCACCACCCATTCTGCATTAGCATTAACATATTCGGTGCCAAGTTCTAGGCGTAGTTCTTCCGATGAAGGTCCATAGGCGTTTTGCATCACTAAACGGCCGTAGCGCATTTCAAATGCGTCATCTTTGGCGATATTTTCAAAAGTCACCCCAATACAGGCTGACGCTGAACTTTCTTGATAGCAAATACCGTCACTGTCTTTTAAGTCGTTAGCAGGAAGGTTAAGTTCAAATACAGCGTCAAAGGGAACAATCAAAGCTGAAGTTCGATTGTACCTGAGCGTCCCCTTCTGAAGATAAGCCGATCGAGCTTTACTAGGGGTTCCATCAAGAAAGACAACTGAACGGCTTGCTGCATCGAGCTCTTCTAATACTGGTAATGTTGAGCCGACCAAGTTACTAAAACGGCGATCATGCCATTGATTTATATATTTCCACCAGTTATCAATCTGGTAGTTTTTAGTCTCGTTACCGTCTTTATCTTTTCCAAGAATAAGCAATTTAGGTTCAGCCCCTGTTTTAAACAAAAAGGGTTCATCCATATAGGTAAAAGAAGGCTGTGTAGCACTAAGATTTACACAAGTCGGTTGAAGCTGAGGTTTATCAGGCGTAACCGTCAAATAATAGGGCGTAAACCGACCCATATTATCCGTAGTGGCTCCGGGAATATCGTAACCAAAATACCCACCAGGTTTAGGTAATACTGAAAAAGTAAAAATACCCACCTCTGACACTGTCTGAGTGATAATTTGTTCGCCTGAAGTTTGTTTATACTCATCACGTCCTAGGTTACCAAGCTCCCCACCCTCAGCAATAGTGGGGCTTATTAATTCATGCGATAACTGCATATTGTCGTGATGGAAATTAGGCGTAGTAACATTGCCGCTACAGATATCGTTATCACTGTCGGATTCCCATGCCATTGCCTTTACTGTGATATCAAACTCCTCCCCCGCTCGCTTATATGGAGCACTTGTTACGCTACAGTTTGTGCAAGCTACAGATTCGAGACAGATCCCAACAGGTCGGCGAACAAAGGTGTTACTGCCATTCATAACAAGACCAGCCTCATCGCCTGAGCCTGTGTATTTAGCATTGAGTTGCATATTTCCCGCATCAGCATAATTAACGTCTATTTTGGCTTCACCCTTTTCGTCAAAACTGAGTATTAATGTTTCTGCTGTAGCCAAAGAGTCCCCAACCTCTTTTTCTGTTGTACCGGACTTAACTGAGATTTTCTTAGTCCCTGTAGATGGGGCAATATAGTCACTCCAGAATTGGAGAGGTTTACTTTGATTTGCAAATGCTGGGATACAAGCCAGACCAGGGTCTCCCTGCTTTACCGCCTTAACAAAAATGTCTGTCGAGGGCTTATTTGAAAATTCATCTGGGATGTCAAAAATAAAACCACTGTCAGCAAATGAGATAGTGCAACTGGCGGTATTCAGTGTTCCAGCACCTTGCCTGCATAAGGTATCACTGCCAGCAATTGTCGATGGAGAGGAGCTAGACACTCCGATAGTGACTGGCGAGTTAGTATTCGAACGTAAACTCACCTTTGCAATACCATCGACAAAATTAACTACATTTCCTCCAACCCAACCACCATTTGACATTCCCGCAGGAGATAAATTAGCGACTACAGGATCAGTAAATAGATCGCAATTGGCATTGCGACAAGCCCGTACTGTCATATCTTCAGCATTACAGGTTAATGGACTACTTGAATAATCGAATTCAAAATGATGTACAAGCTGGCCCACCGGATTTGAATCTAATGCGCAAACCTTAAAATTATCAATTTCGTGGTTATTATTAGCACCGCCTGTAGAACCCGTAATTGAGAGGTAAAAATCTTCTGGTACGCCGCCTTGCCCGGCAATATTTCTAGCATCGAATTCAGGAACCAACACTTGGAATCCATTACCGTCTTTTATATCTCGCTCGACCAAAACCAGTGCCTTACCGGACTCTCTTGAATCTACTGTTATTCTATATTTGTGATTGGGCTCGGCTGTACTTGTTCTTCGTTTATCAATCGTAGGATTTAGATTGGCAGCAGTCCCCGCTAAATACATATAACTTGAATTAACAGAACCTCTTATGGTAACTGACTGCCGCCTAGCTCCAGGGCCACCAACTTTACCTTCACTCGGATTCGAGAAGTTACCATACTCATCTAAGCCAACGCCCATCCAGCCGCCAGCAAAGCCTTGAGTTCCATTATTTCGCTGGGCGTAACCTAATGCACCACCAAAACTACCAGGTTGGGGTGTTATAGAGGCATCAGACAGGATAATGGCAACACCATCACCGCCAGTTCCACTGGAAGGAGACCACGCAAAATAGTCAAACTCGACTTGTACAAAATTATCGGCTGCTGGGAATAGTCGCTGATAAGTACTAGATGTAGCCTGATTACGTGAAGCTGGAGTAATGCGCATTCTATTAGAAACAATCGCTGGGGTGGCTGAATTCCCCAATGTTTTAATCGCCCAATCACTGCCTAAGTCATCACGATTAAAATCATCAGTAAAACACTGTAATTCAGGTGTATCATCAATATAGGAGAGTGCTACGAAACCATATTTTTCAGCGGTATGATTTCGTTCTGAATCTTGATACTGGTCTTCATCAATCACCATACTGACGGTATCATTTGTCAGTATGCAACGTCTTAACCAGCCACCATCGGGGCCATATCTAGAATTTTTTCCCGCAACTAAGATTGGCGGGTTATCAAAACCGATTAATGTATCTAGGTTATCACACTGATTGTTAATGCTCCCAGAGTCGGTCCAAAAGTCACTTCCAAATTGATATTTGGTATCCTTACCATTCAAAGATATGGTACCAGTACCACTTTCTAGAGCTAAATAGGCAATTTTTTCTTTTTGTAATTGGTTGAGTTTAGTATAGCCTGGCCGGCAATACTTGTTGCCAAAACCATTACCATTACCTGCATTAACGACTTCTGATACATCCATCCCGATAGAGAGATCTTTGCCATATCGGCTAACAGTACTGGATAACCAACAATCATTCTCAGATGTTTGAATTTGACTTAGCACCACATCAAAGTTTTGGCTCAGAGATACATTGTCATATCCACCAAGGGATTTATAAAGCACCTCATCGACTTCTTTTATACCCGCTTCAAACTTAGTGCCATCCGAAAATTGATGCTCTCCTGCTGTTGTCGCCACCCAATGAATTTCTGCCATTAGCTTAGATGTGATATCAGTACCTAATGGCGAGCGTTGACTCCAACTAAAGCCGGTATTGGAAATACTGGTAATAAATACTGACGCTGGACCATCGTTAGCGTTTGGGTTATCGCTAGTGATAGTGGGCATCACAAAAACTAAAGGGGTAACACCGTCTTCAAACTTAGGAACGAAACTAACAGTACCAGATGTAGCTTTGCCAAATTTAAAATCAAAACTTTGAGGAGCCGTAGCGCTGCCATTAATCACACTCCCACCGCTCATGGTTAGGTTGCGCGCAGTTACTCTTCCATCGGCAGAGCTAGCATTATTCATTGATACATTAGCATCGGAAAAAATATTGCCGTGTACTATCGCACCACTACTCATCGATACACTGTTATAAGCAATAATCGTTAAATGATGTTGTCCATTCTGATTTACTTTTGCTCCGTTAAAAGAAGTGCCTGAGTTTAAAAAGATCCTAACATCACCTTCCAGTACAATATTACTGTTTAGGTTAAGTGTAAGAGACTCAAACCAGTAATCCCCAGCAGGAAGAACTAGCGTTGCACCGCTACCCAGTGCGAGAGATCTAAAAAAATACTCATCCTGCGTTGATGACATAGTTAATGTACAACTGCTGTATAAACTTACTGGTCCAAATTCGTCAGCTCCATTACTGCCGAGGCTTAGTTGCTGTGAAGCACTACAACTGGTAATACCTAAATCAGAGCCACTACCAGATTGAAAAGCATTGTTGCCATTTAACTTAAGCCCTTTAATATCACTTGTTGTAATAGAGCATTTTCTATCACCACCAGTAGCGGTATCACAACTAGAATTCGATAAGCCGGATCCATCATTACTGCTACAAAATGACAAGCTATCACCATTGGTACCATTAATCCTGCTTTGGCCATTCATTGTTAGATTACTGTCTAGGCCACAATTAGAATTATTATTCCCTCTATGCGCTTGAGCTACTTTTGGAAAAATAGCACTTTCATCTATATCATCAAAAGCATTTGCTGTGCACGGTAATAATACCGATAACAGCAGTAAATGAGGCCATAATTTTATACCTAAATTAATCACGGGCTTCTACCTCCACCGTGCGGTTGACGCGGATGCAACTGGCATCGCTATTGGTGCCGGAATCGCATTGTCCGGTACTGCAGGTGGCTGTGCTGGTAATCAAATATTGAGTCATATTAATCGGCAGATTGGTAGTGGAAATAGCATTACAACTAATGACTACTGAGCAGCCATGAAAACCTACGAGCTTAGTTGTGGTATTAGGAATAGTTTCCGCTTCTATGTTCCAAGTAGTATTTGCGTTACAAGCACCAACGCCCACTTGATCAACAGGAAACAGTTCGGCTAACGCGCGATCGGCGCCGCTGTTAGCCGCCGCAAATGCCCGAGTGCCCCAGACCTCAAGACTGATCTGCTGATCGGCATCGTTCAGTACATTAATTAAGGTCGCTGCAAGCAAAAACATCACAGTGATGATGAAGACACCAATAATAAGTGCACTACCACCCTGTTTAGAGTGACCGATAGTATCTTGGCTGCTAATGATAAAACGGCTGTATTTATGGGACATTTATCACCTGCACTTGATGATGATACTGTAAAGATTGCCCCTGAAAATCAAACAAGGGGTTGAGATGCACCATAGCATTATTCTGTAATGTACCTGGGGTATAAGCCATCGGGTTATTTAAAGCCGTGGTATTAACCACATTTTCCGCCATCAACACGCCAGTATCCATATTTGCTGGGCCTGGCTGCGTGGCTGGGTTATTAAAGTCATAACCAGAGTAACGCTTAAGTACGCTCAATTCATTGGTCACTTTTTCAAAGCAGTAACTTACTGCATCACTAACACCAAAGTAACGTTGTCGAGGCGACATACCATTAAATTGAATATTTCTTTCAAATTCAATTTTACTCGCGTTAGTCGTAGCGCTATTGGTTACCTCTTTTATCTCGAACAACTTTCCAGAGGTACTGGTCACCGATGTATAAACATCAGCGGGCTTTAATGGATAAATAAGCAAAAACTGCTTTTTAGTTAATGGCGCTGTGCTACTCGCTTGCATTACCGTTGCAGTATTTGACGCAGGAAAAGGCGCTATTGGTGCTGTGATGTAGGATGCACTAGATGTAATCGGCATCATCTCAATACATTGCCAATCGTCGTTACTATTGCGAACTCGGATACTGTTAGGGGCTGCATTACGGATATCACGCGTCATTCGCTCTATCGCAAAACGACTTTGACTCATTACCTGCTCTACTGAGGTTGAATCAATAAATATACGGGTGCCAAAAATGAGAAAACTGCTGACTCCCAGCACCAGAATTCCAAGAATGATAATGACAGTTACCAATTCAACTAAGGTGAATCCTTGGCGCTTAGCATTCGAAATCCCTTTATGCCTCAGGGAGAATATTAACGACCGCTGCATTAATAGTTCCTCCTAATCGCATTGTAAGTGATCACTTCACCGCTCGGAGTAGTGACGTTTACCGTGACCAATTTACTGTTTAAGCTAGCTGCGTCGTTGTATTCGACCTTAACCGTTAATGCATAATTGATATATCGGCTAGCATAGGTATCGCTGCTATTAAGCATATTGCTGTTAATGTTCAGCCCCATATAATCATCAACATCGTTATAGTTGTTACGGCTTTCAGTGACACCTGTAGCTACTTCATCCGGTCCAAGTTTATCTTTCGCAGTACAAGCCACTCCAGCCGGTAAACCTAGCAACGGTTTAGCAACTGCGTCGCAAGCAGGGACACCACCGTTGGAGTTAGTATTTTGATCGTAGCGCTTGCCCCAGATCTCATTTAATATCGAATGCGCCAACTCTGCCGAGCGCACTCTATGCAAATTATCCGCAGCTCTTTCGGCTTGTGGAAATAACATGGTACTCATCATCACAAAGGCAATACTGATCACCACCATACCCACAACTAACTCAATGAGCGTGAAGCCCTTATTTATTTGCAAACCATTGCGATTTACTAAACTAGAGTTTTGTCGCAAGCGTTTCTCAAACAATGAGTTAACCCGCATGAATATAGCCCTCCGATTCAATAGCAATCCATTGGGTCTCGTCGGCTTTAACCGTAATGCATTGACCAGAGCAGCGACTGCCGTCAACGATCGGTACACCTTGGCTATTAAATTCAACCTTAAAGCTGGTTTTTACGCCAAGTAACAATGCAGCGCCGCCTTGAAAGGCTTGCGCAACATCAGTCCGCACTGGCGTGCCGCTACAAGCACCAGAGTATCGGGATACTTGATATTGGGTGGGTGTCACCGATAAGCGATAGCAACGGTCTTGGTTGTTCATCGCCATGATCTGCACTTTACGCAGCTCAGCAATAAACTCTTCACGCAGTGTGAAGGCACTGTAACTTGAAGTCGTAAACAGACGTGGAATGACCACCACCGAAAGAATGGCAATAAGAATAATGGTAGTCACGAGCTCAACTAACGTAAAGCCTCTGCGTCGGTACGCTGTATGCATTATCAATCCCGATTGATGCTGTGGTGTCATGAAAAATGTATTGGCGGTTAAAGCCCAAATCTAGATTTGCTTTAGCTTTTCCGGCTTTTCCGGCTTTTCCGGCTTTTCCGGCTTTTCCGGCTTTTCCGGCTTTTCCGGCTTTTCACCATCTTAGCCTGACCTGCTATCTATAGCCCAGATTTTCTAACAGTTTAATAATTATGGCAAATAAATCATCTTTATAAAGGCATTAGTTACAAAAAAGGCCTGCTAAGCAGGCCTTAATCTAAATGTATTATTGACTAGCAACCATCCGCACTAACAACATACTTAGGCGAAACCGTTGTAGAAGTTGCTGGAGTGTAAGTTACGTAGCACTCGATTGCTGTATCACCGACGCGAGGAGAACCTGCCTGATAAATCTCAACGGCTTCAGTACCTATGGTTGCTTTTTCTACATACCAGTCAGCAGTAACAGTCTCAACGTCACTAATATCAATGTCTAAAGCATTTTTCAGCTGCCCTACCGTTGAAATCAAATAACCGTAGTTTGTGGTAGCCTCTTTTCCAGTACCAGTACCTATATCCACCTTGCCAAAATCAGAAGCAGCAGCTCCGCCTTTTTTCTCTTCGCCAGCAATTGCAGCTTTTGAGAAAACTAATGAATTAGCACCTTGAATAGCACCTTTGATGCCCTGGAGTGTTGACGCTCTAGCATCACTTTGCAGATTGATAAATTTTGGTGCTGCGGTGACCGCTAGGATACCCAAAATAATAATAACCACCACTAATTCTATTAGTGTAAAACCACTTTGCTTTTGCATATTCATTTAAAAACCCTATTAACAACCGTTATCTGTAATTACATAAGTTGGTACAGTGTTAGCATCAGCTGCTTGAGTATAAACAAGCTTACAGGCTGCAGCGTCTGCACCAGTAACTTCAGCTGGAGCACCATTCTGGGTAATAGTAATAATGTTAGTACCTTCAACAACAATCCAGTCAGTATCTGCTGTACCGAAGTTCGCATCGATAGCATTGTTGAATTCAATTAGAGTTGCTTGAAGGTAACCAAAATTAGTTTTAGCTAAATTTTCAGCTCCAATATCGACACCTGTTCCAGCAACTCCAGTTGAAGCTGCAGTCCATGTTGAACTGGCTTTTTTCTCATCACCATTTATAGCGGCTTTAGCAAAAACCAGACCATTTGCACCTTGGATTGCACCTTTAACACCTTGCAAAGCTGAAGCTCGCGCGTCACTTTGCAGATTAATAAACTTAGGTGCTGCAGTGACAGCCAAAATACCTAGAATAATAATAACGACCACTAATTCAATTAGGGTAAAACCACTTTGCTTTTGCATATTCATATCAATTCCTCAAAATACGAGTTACAGCTGATGATTGACTCTAATTTCAATCCATCATCAACTACAAAAAATTTAGTTAATAAAGCTTTGAACCTGACCGTTACCAGGGTTGTAAGTTACACCCTTAGCATTGTTAGTATCTTTGTCTGGCGAATTAGCTGGAACGCCCGTACCGTCAGCCAACACCAACGATTCGACTAAATGGTAAACACATAAGTCGATAGCGGTCACATCATTACCGTTCAAGTCGATAACCGTCCCACCTGCGCCATTTTCAACACTTACCGTATAGCGCATGCCTCTTGCATCTTGAGTCAAAAGCACATTACGAGGTGCATTTTGCAAGACCGTATTAAATACTTCACTACAACGCTGCACATTCATGCCTGCCGCATTGTTGTTACCAGCGGTACCCGTAGGAAAACCAAAACGAGTATCTAACTGTACGCGGGCGCCATCGAGTACGACATTGCTGTTACGACGTCCATCAACTTCCCACTGTGAACGTACAAAGCTAACCGCTGTTGCAAGTCCGCCAGCAACACCGTCAACACTGGCGTCTTCTGCATCTTCGGTAACGTTAAGGAAACGTGGTATCGCTGTTGCTGCCAGCAAACCCAAAATCACGATAACAATCACTAATTCTATAAGGGAAAAACCCTTTTGATACTGTTTAATCATTTTAATCCCCATTATTTTATAAGCTTATTCTATCAGTTTGTTAAAAATAGAAAACAGGTAATTTCACTGCTTACCGGCCCCTTGTCAAAAAAATGACCCGCCCAGAGGTCGTTTGGTAGCTAATACTGCCCCCGGAAACGCCAATATATCGGCACACACCCGTATTTGAATTGAACTTAGTGACAATTTGTTGCGTGTAACTCTCCCCCAACAACTCCTCAATTAAATCACGACAGCCAGCAACACTTGTCTCGTCGGGTAATGGCCAGCCCCCAACAGCCATAGAAACATAACTTATTGATTCAATCTCACCGTCTAAATGACTGCGCCAGTCCAGCTTAAGCTGCTCAGGCCTACCTTTGATTAACCATTGGGAGCGAATAACCCCCAATATATTAAGCAACCGATTATGCTCGGTTTTAATACTCTGTTGACCCACCTGTTTGATGCTATCAAAATGACTAAAAGCTAAATAAGACAACACTAACAATAGTATAACTAACGCAAATATCTTCCTAAAAAGCGTTAACAGTTCAATATCAGACTTTTGTTGACTAAGCACTTGCGGCACTCTGTTGAGACATCAGTTATTGCCTTTAACGACATTCAACATGTCCCACATTGGTAGATAAATACCCAGCGCGAGCACCAATACGATACAAGCAACAAAACCGATTAATATCGGTTCTAATTTTGCCGTTAGGTTTTTAAGGTCGTAATCCACTTCACCTTCATAGAAGTCTGCGGCATCGTTAAGTAGCTGATCGATTTGGCCTGTCTCTTCACCAACAGCGACCATCTGTAGCACTAACGGGGTAAATAATTGGCTATTATTGTGCACTCTAAGCATAGAGTCACCAGATTCGATACCACGGCGCATGCCGACAATGCTGTCGTGCATATAGGCATTATCAACAGCATCGGCCACTAAGCTTAAAGCTTGTGTCATTGGTACACCGGCACTCAGCATCATCGAAAAACTGCGGCAATAGCGAGACAGTGTTGAACGCTCAATAATACTGCCCACCGCGGGAATGTTCAGTTTCCAACGATCCCATTGTCGTTCGCCTTTTTCGCTATTATGCCAGTAGCGAATACCGATAAAGGATGCAATTAAGAACACGATCATCGCTGGCCAATAATTGACAAACAGGCTCGATGTATTGATCAGCAGCTTAGTTGCCCAAGGCAGATCTGCACCAAAACGAGAGAACATTTCAGCAAACTTTGGAATAACCATAATATTGAGAATGACCATCGCTATCGAGATAGCAATAAGTACAAATATAGGGTAGCGCATGGCTGCTTTAATTCGTCGCCGCGTCTCTTGTTCACGCTCTATGTATCCTGATAGCTGAATAAACGCATCTTCTAACTTACCGGTATTTTCACCCACGTGGATCATCGATACAAAGAGTGCATCAAATACATCAGGGTGTTGGTTCATCGCCGATGAAAGGGGTCTGCCTGAAGTGAGCTGCTCTGAGATATTATTCAGTGCATCTTTCATCCGTTGTGAATGCGTGGTCTCGGAAAGGCCCGCTATCGCTCTTAACATTGGAATGCCTGAACGGGTTAACGAATACATCTGACGGGTAAAAATTTGCAGTTCATCCAGCGCCACTTTGCCTTTGAAAAGCGATTTAAGAGTAAACTCTTTCACCTCTTTTGCAGGCGATAGCTCAAGCGGAATAACACCACGAGACATCAGCTGGTCGGCCGCGGCACTTTCTGAGCTAGCGTCTAGTTGCCCAGTCACTTGCTCTCCTAGCGCACTGCGTCCGCGATACTGATATGTCGGCATTATGAACCCTCACTCACATTGAGCGTATCATCACTGACATCTTCAACCAGCTTGGCGACCTCTTCAATGGTCGTCATGCCTTGTGCTAAATACTCTAAAGCTGACTCGGCTAACGGGGTAAAGTTAGGACTGTTATAGGCCGCATTCGTAAACTCCTGCGGATTACCTGAACGCATAGCTTCGACCATTGGCTCGTCTAACTCTAGGATTTCAAACACACCGATACGGCCGCGATAACCGCTACCGTTACAGCTTTGACAGCCGGTTCCAACTCTAAAGGTCGCCTTTGAGATGTCAATTTTACTGACGGTTGTTAGCCATACTTTATCTTGTGCGGTTAACGTATAAGGAATAGCACAGTTTTGACACACTCGACGTACCAGACGCTGCGCAATAATCACTCTTAAGGCACTTGCGACTAAGTAAGCCGCCGCGCCCATGTCTAACAGTCTTAACGCACTGGTGACAGCATCGTTAGTGTGTAACGTTGACAGCACAAAGTGACCAGTAAGAGCGCCACGTAGACCAATCTCTACGGTCTCCTGATCTCGCATCTCACCGACCATGATGATATCGGGATCTTGGCGCAAGGTTGTTCTTAATACATTAGAAAAGTCGAGGCCAATCTTGTGATTCACTTGCACCTGGTTAATACGCGGTAGTTGGTACTCGACAGGATCTTCTACGGTGATAATTTTTCTGTCAGCGGTATTAAGCTCACTGAGTACGCCATACAAGGTAGTGGTTTTACCGCTACCCGTTGGCCCTGTGACCAAAAGCATGCCATGAGGACGCTTAATCTGCCGGCGAATACGCGCCAGCATTTCAGGTGGCATACCCGTTTCATTTAATGTCAGCAAACCTGCCGATTGATCGAGAAGACGCATTACTACGGACTCACCATGGTAAATAGGCATAGTAGACATACGCACGTCTATCTTATGGCCCTTGATCTCCATGTGAAAACGACCATCTTGTGGCAGACGCTTTTCAGAAATATCGAGTCCAGCCATCAGTTTCAATCGCAGCACTAGGGCTGCCGCTATATTGACTTCAGGCAGTATATTTTCATGCAGTTGTCCATCAATACGTTGACGGATCCTTAATGCATTCTCACCCGGTTCAATATGGATATCTGATGCGCGCATCTGCACTGCATCTTCAAATATTGACTGTAATAACTTAACAACGGTGGTTTCATTATCACTGTCGCCGTCCGTTAGGCTGGCGAGATCGAACAGATCGTCAGCGGAATACTCTTCTTCGAGCTTACCCGCTATTTGCGCGATTTCGTCCGTACGACGATAAAGGTTATCGAAAGCATCAAGCAGTTGCCTTTCGGTCACCACCGCAATGGAAATACGCTTGGGGACAAGTAAGCCCTCAAGTGTGTCCATGGCTTGTAGATCGGCAGGGTCGCTCATCGCCACCAACACCGAATCACCATTATCTTCCACCACTAAGGCGCGATAACGACGCGCTTGCACTTCTGGTAGTAGTCCAACAACTGCAGCAGCAATTGAACGTTTACTGATATCTAAAAAAGGAATATTGAGCTGATGAGATAAAAACTGTAGCAGCTGCTCTTCAGTGATCGATGAAAGATCAATTAATGTACGCCCGAGTTTTTTCCCGCTGGTACGCTGTTCACTAAGCGCTTGGCCGAGTTGTTCGTCGGTAATAATGTGCTCTTGAACGAGAAGATCACCTAAACGCATTTTTAACTTAGGCTTCACTGGAATGCTCCTAACTGCACCAATCGATTATCAACATAGGCTTGCGCTTGAGAAGAGAGATTCCCTTGGGCCAAAGCTTGGTTGTAGGCATTTTTAGCCTCTGTATAGTTTTTTTGAGCATCAAGTGCGTAACCCAATCCCATCCACCATCGCCCTTGGCTAGGCTCATTTTTGGCAAGTTGCCTAAAGCTCTGCTCTGCAACGGGGAAGTTTTGTTCTTTCTGGGCTAAATCACTTTGCTGATGCCATTTTTTTACCGCTAATGCGCTAGTATCAGGGATCAGATTCAAACTGTTCAAGGCTTGCTTATTTTGCCCCGCTGCCTGCAGTACACGGGCTAACAGCAGTGAATATTCATATTCATCTGGAAATAATAGTTGCCCTTGCTTTAATAGCTGAGCCGATTCCGACAACTTGTTTTGCCCATAATAAAGTGCCGCGGCTTGCCTCCTCGCTTGATGTAAAGCGGGGTTATAAGACAAAGCCGCTTTGTAGTAAGTGAGCGCATCGCTATGTAGCCCCTGCTGCTGGGCGTCATTCGCTAATATCATCTGCTTTTGTGCCAACTGCTCGGAGGTCAACTTGACCTCCTTTATCGCCATATTACTGCTGGTATAAGAAGTTCGAGTCGTTCGCTTAGTGGGCTCAATACTCATAGAACTTGCTTGCTGTCTCAGCGGTTGACTGGTTGGACTCGCACTGGCAGCTGTCATTTGAGCTTCAGGATTACTTATGGCTGTATTTTCATCAGTAACCTCTGCTATCGCTTTCGCCGTGTTAACCGCTGGCTGCACTAATTCAGGCTTTGCAGTTGGTTGAATGCTGCTAACATTGACGGTGCGAGTAGCAGGAGCAGGTGTTAAAGTCTCTTTATCGGTTAAAGGTTCTTGATTATCAACTGCCAGGCTTTGCGTTGTTGCTGACACCATGTTGTCGCTATCGGATAGCGCGCCAGCAATATGATCGGACGTTAATTCGCTTTGCTCAGCAGCCACCACATTACCAATTGCGCTAGGGTTACTCGGCTCAATAACAAAAAAGACAATGAAACCGCCGATAAGTAACGACAGTAAGCTGGTAACAACTAAGGGGAGCTTAGATTGGCGTTGAGGTAACAGCGCATTTTGTGGTTTTGCCATGCTCTCAATACCGTGAGGCTGTTGCCGTTTGTCTAAATCTTTGAGCATTTTATTGATTACGCTCATACAACACCTCCCTTAAACCAATATAAAACCGCAAATACCATGCTGATTAATACCCCCGCAGCCAATGTCCTGCGTAACCATAAATGTCGGCTAAGGGACGCATCTTCTGTGTCTGCGATAGCAGCCTCAACATGTTGCTTCGAAATTTTGCTCGCCCCTTCGCCAAAACAAACTAACAGTGCCTTATGAGACAAAATATTAATCAAACGCGGGATCCCCCGCGCCGCTTTGGCTAGACGCTTAGCATCCACGTCGGTAAATAACTCGTCACCTTTACTGCCAGCCACTTTTAAGCGATGCTGAATATATGCGGCAGACTCATCTAATGTGAGGGCTCGAAGGCAATAACTGAAGGTGATTCTTTGCCTCAACTGCCTAAATTTACTCATGGCAAGACGCTCATCGAGCTCTGGTTGGGCAAACAACACCACTTGCAATAATTTGCGGCTCTCTGTTTCTAGGTTAGTGAATAACCGTAACGCCTCTAAACTATCGTCAGGTAAAGCTTGTGCTTCATCCAAGACTAAAATAATCGAATGACCATGTGCGCTTAACGCCATTAACTGTTGCTGAATTAACCCCGTCAGCTGTTGTTGATCAATCTGGCTAGAGTGTTTAAGGCCCAGTTCCATCGCCACCGCCCACCGAAGTTCGGCAGGCGTAAGATACGGATTAGGTAAATAAGCACAATGAAAACGCTCTGGCAGCTCATTCATTAGTTTTCTACAAATCAAGGTTTTTCCAGTACCGACTTCGCCGGTAACCTTGATAAAACCTTCACCTGTTTGTAACGCAGTTTGTAGCACTTGCATGGCTTCTACGTGCGGTGCTAAGCCAAAAAAGAACTCCGTATTCGGTGTCAGTGAAAATGGCGTTTCAGTTAACCGAAAATGCTGCAGATACAAACCTACTCCCCCTCTGGATACCAACGGTCGAGTAGCGCTTGAGAGCGTTTAAGTTCACTCTCCCAAGTGTCAGCACCCACAACGATAGGCTTCAGTAAGATAACCAATTCTGTTTTTACGGTAGAGTTAGCACGGTTAGTAAATGCCTCACCGATAAAGGGAATATCTCCCAGTAATGGCACCTTAGAAACGATCTCTATGTTTTCACTTTTCATCAAGCCACCAATAACAACCACGTCGCCACTTGCTGCTCGGATAACAGTGTCTGACTCGCGGATTTCACTTTGCGCCAAAGGCAGTTCCAAAGTGCTATCGGAGATCTTAATCGTTTTAGTCTGCTCTTTAATCTTAATCACCGATGGGTGGATATGTAATAACACATTGCCTTCGGCATCAATTTGCGGAGTAACATCAAGTGCAATACCGGAGAAAAATGGCGTCAGTTCAACTTCGGGACTGGTCACTGGCGTGGTGCCAGCAATCGTCGTTGAAGAAACATCGGTGACAAAATATTCGTCGGTACCCACTTTAATCACGGCTTTTTGGTTATTCGACGCCGTCACGCGCGGGCTCGATAGCACGTCAACATCACCCTGCGTATCAAGTAAGCTAATCATGGTGCTAAAGTCAGACCCCTTAAGCTTAATAGAGGTCACCCCGCCTAACGCACTGGTGATCTTGTCACTTAAGCCTGTTGACGGGCTAGTGCCAAAGGAGATATCGGTGCTACCAGCATGCCCTAATACGCTTTCCCAATGGATCCCTTGCTGATAGCCATCAGATAATGTCACCTCTAGTATTTTCGCTTCGATGATGACTTGACGTTGCAAGTGGCTTTCTGCCGTTTTAATAAAATTACGCACCTGTCTAATTTCATTAGGGTAGGCACGGACAGTGACGAGTCCAGCTTGTGGTGTAACCACCACTTGGCGCCCACCACCACTTTCACCCACAATGGAGACTAATGTTTCTTTTAACTCGCCCCAAAAATCAGACTTGGTTTTTGAACGGATAAAAGTGCCATTGGTTTGCTCGCTGCTACTGTTGCTACTGTTTGAATTAGAATCACTATTGGAGCTGTTATTCGAATTACTATTACCGCTATCGCTACTATTACCGCCACTGGAGCTGTTGTTATCATCTGATATACGCCCAGAATTAACCGAGGTTAACGATAAGCCTTCGCGCTGCATGTAGAGGTAATTGAGTGAAAAGGTTTCGGTACGCATACCGGCAGGATAAATACGTAAAATGCGCCCTTCTCGACTCACTTCATAGCCATAAATATCTTCAACAACCTGCAGCGTTTCCTGAAGGGTAACCCCTTTTAATGAAAGCGAAATGTGTCCAGAGACATCTGGATGTACTGCAACACTTAATGACGTACCCTGCACTAAACTAGGGAAAAATACTTTAGCGTCAACTTCATGAGCAGAAACATCAAAACGACGCTCAGCTCTTTTGGCTGGGGTAAAACCAGCAAGTAAACTGTCTGACGCTAGCTCTCTTTGCACTTCCTCTGGCAATATTGCAGGAGGCGGCGCTAAAGTGGCCGTTTCAGCGATCGCGATAGAATCCGCTAACGCTTGCTTAGACGCTACTGGGTTTGGCCTATCAACCGTTTGGCAGGCCACCAGTAACAATGTCAGCAAAGGGGTTATATATAGTGTTGAGCGCATCTGTTTAGTGTCCCTTAATCTCTAATATTGCTTTAAACATTGTCAGTTTACGGCCATCGGCTAATGACACTGTATCCTTGTCAATATGCACGATTTTTACACCTTGTACTCGCTGGCCCTGCTTAAATATTTGATTGTTAATCACTGCAAAAGAACCGCTTTGTTTAATTAAAATACTGTTCAGCACCAATGCTTTATTTACTGATACGGTGGCGGTATTGGTCATGCTTGCACCAGCACCCGGTAACGTTGGATCCCGCAAGCTGGCCGCGCTTAAGTTTGCGCAAAAACTGCCAGCAACGATGAGCAGTGCTAAGCGACTAATTTGTTTTAGCAACACTAATAAAGTCCTTATTTATGCTTAGGGTATAAAGCTCTAACGTGATTGCAGCTTTAGGATAGGCATCCACTTTATAATCCATGCTACGCCAGTAAAGTTTATTTGGCATGCTCTCCACGGCTTCAACAAAGCGTAATACCGAAAAATAATCGCCAGTAAACTCCAGCCGGATCCCATGGCTATACAAGTTCATTTTCTTCTCTTCGCCGACTTCCAATAATGGCGTAGGGGCGATTGAGGTAAAGGCGTTCAATTTAATGCCTTTTATATTTGAAAGTAGCCCTGCAAGTAAGGTTGGCATATGATCTGCTGGCACCATATCAACCATTTGGAAAGACAGCTCTTCATCTATCTGCTTAGTCTGCTGAATAATGTTGGCTAAGCGCTGGCGATATTCGGTGTCTGGATCGGTCGCCAAGCTTTGCTCATAGAGCGCAATCTGCTGCTCTGAAATATCATTATCATTCTTTAAAGAGGTAACCTGCTGACTTAACTGAGTATGTTGGGTTAACAATGACTCCAACGGCAGATAAAGAATCAACCCTGCAATGATAAGCACAGCAGCTGCAACTAACACTCTTTCTCGTTGGCTTAGCACATCAAATTTGGTGGCTAGATCATACCAGCGCTGCTTCATTTTCTACCCTCCGCGGCCTTGGATTCAGTATCGGCATCACTGGTTAATTTGAATGCGAGCGGTTTATCTTCACCTAAGCTCATTGTCATCGATGCAAATGCGTGGCCTTTCAATGTAGTCGTGGTTTTGAGTCTATCAATCCAATTAGGCACGCTTTGTGGGCTAGAGGTGTAGCCTTCGAAGATATAGCGATTCTCGTTAACCTGAATCCGATTCAGCCAAATACTACGATCTGCCACACTGGCTAAATCAGTCATTAACGGCGAGTAACCAAAGCTTGTAAGCGCTTCTTGTTGACTCAACTTACCGATTAACATCTGCTTGAGCTCTAACTGTTGCGCTTTTAATTCGACCTCAGCCACCAAAGACGCACTTGGCTGCCTCTTGGCGAGCTCATCTTCGAGTTCCGATTTGCGTTCATCTAAAGTGGCCTTAGCTTGTTGTAACTCATCTTTATCAGACGCCAGACTCGACACGAATCCATATGCGAGAGCACTGCTTAATAATAAAATTAACACTAAGCCCACCAACACTTGGTTCAATCTTAAAAAAGATAAACGTACTTCAGCAGGGAACAAAGATTCTGAGTAGAGGTTAACCCTTAATTTCATATTGAATCACCTTGTGAAAACTCAGCTAATGCCATCTGCGAAAAAACCGCCTCTACCGACTCAGCTTGATACGGTGTCACACTTTGATTGAAGTTTTCACTCACTAACGCAGCCAACTTGTCACGGGCGCCCAGCATCAATAAGTCAATCGATACCACGGGGGCTTCACGTAACTGGCTTTCAAAAAAGTCCATTGAACGTTGGATCTCTAAACTCAAGTTGTCAGCAAGACCAAAAGCGAGATCTTCAGCGGCAACACTATCAAGCTGTAAAAAGCCTCTCACTCGACGCTGCATGAATAATTCGCCATCCTTTACGACGGCAAGTAAAAGCTCACCGCCAGCGCGATGGCTGAGTAATAGTCTTGCTTGGCTATCACTAAACAAATGGGTAATTGCCATCTCTTCAATGGTGACGCCACACGTTTCCATACCCGCAGCTCTCGCTGCGAGCAGTATACTGGTGAGCTGTTTTTTCTCTGCGACGACGACGCTGACTTTATTGGTCGTTTGCTTAGAGGATTCGAAGTAATCTAAATGGATGTCGGTTACCGCTTGGCTAACGAGATCTTTAACCGACCATAGCAGCGCAGCAGTCATCTCGTCTGCCTCTACATTGGGTTTATCGACCTGTATGACTTGATAAAACTCAGCAGATAAAACGATTTGAATTTTTGCAATGCCGAGCGTCTTGACGATCTGCTCAAAGGCATCGACCCAATCCAGTTTTTTAAAGTTGAAAGTAGAAAAATTGGCGACAGACTCTTCAGTTGCTGCTTGGTATACAAATATTTTATCGGCACACACATATAGCCCCAACTGTGATGTTGGAGCGAGTTTTCGCCAAAATTGGAGTTTACTTAGCAAGCTAGCTTCCATTCATCCATGCCTTAATTACTGTTAGTTCTTACTCGTAAATGTTCATATGATCGAGTTTTCTGATAACCACTTGTGAATTAGATGATGATAATACTGATCTAATTTAGGTTAAAAGGAAAGAGAGCCTTCTTATGTCACTCATTGTAACGACTAATATTTGAATATTATAGAAAAACATCTATAAAGCCATTACATCTTATCGCTTGCCGACGATGGGAACGAGTTATACTTCTTCTATTGGCTCACTAAAAAAGCTACCTTGACCCGCACTCACGCCTAAAATTTGTAACGTCTGCCACTCTTCAAAAACTTCAACACCTTCAGCGCAAACTTGCACATCGGTACGATACAGACCAGCAATTAAACTGCGGATAAAAAGTTGGTTCTCCGCTCGCAGGTGGATTTGACTGACGATAGAACGGTGCAGTTTAATTAACGAGATAGGATAACGTTGTAAATACTCGGTACTCACAACTTGTTGCCCCACTCTGTCGACACAGATCCCCGCCCCCATTTTACTGATCATATCAAGCGGCTCAGTCAGTACATCTTGATGATGCACTAGAATATCTTCATTTATCTCAAAAATGATCCGCGGGACTAAGTGCCGATATTCCAACAATGTGGTTTTTAACCAGCGCACGAATGCTCGGCTGGTTAATGTATCTAAACTCAGGTTAATACTGAACTTAAGGCTAGTATCATTTTGTTTTGGCAACACATCAAACAGCACCATCTCGATAACCTGCCTTTCTATTTGAGGGATGAGGCCGCACTTGATTGCCATGGGGAGGAAAAGGGTAGCTCGGACCAAATTGCCTTGAGTATCTCGCAGTCGACAGGACACTTCTTGATGATGCGCAGTTAAATCACTATCAACAACGGGCTGCGAGAATAAAAAGACTCGCTTGCTAACGAGCACGTTCTCCAAAAAGCTACGCCAACGCACAGAGCCTTTAGACAAATCACCATCAACAGCGCCCTTGTCATACATAAACCAGCTACTACCGCCTTGAAACTGAGCCGAGCGCAAAGCGAGCTCCGCCTCTTCCACTAAAGCATCTTTGTCATCACCGACTTTAAAATAGGCCCCACCTAGATGCAGAAAATCATCAGGTGTATCGAGCAAGCTATCAATCTGGCTCAAACTCACCCGTAACAACTTCGCCGCGACTTGATCCGCTTCTTTTTGTGAAATTTGTGGCACCACCACCGCGAACTGATTATAGGAGCGGCGCGAGAAAATGATGTTAGCTTTGCTCGCTAAAATTTGATTAATAGTGGCGATGATTTGTGACAGTATTTCATTGACCTCTTGCTCACCAATTTCTCGGTTTAATAGATCTAGGTCTTCCATCTCAAACAGATACAACACACCGGGTGTCATCATGCCTGCACTATTACTCAGTGCATCCAAACGGTTTTTTAGGAACAAACGGTTGCCAACACCCGTTTCGGCATCAAGAAAAGTGTTGGAACGTATAAATTGATCAAACCTCGCCCGCTCTTTATGGGCATCATGCAGTTCAAGCAGTAGCTGCGTCATGGCGCGGTTAATCATCCGAGGCCTTCCATGCCCCTTTTCTGCCAATGCTTTATCGCGCTTACCCGTTAAGATGAGGTTTGCCCGTTGCGTGAGATCTTCGATGCCATTAAGTTGGTCCGAAAACCATCGAAAGCCAAATCGAACAAACAGCATGACGGCGAGACACCCCACCAACAGAATCATCCATTCATAAGCACTGACTTCATGCTTATTAAACGGCTGTGGTAATGCCAGTTCCATCATTAGGCCATTTTCAAGCTGACTGCTGTATTGCACACCACCAGGTTGAGGCTTTAGCGCCTTATATTCAAATAGAGTGACATTACCTTTAGTCAGCACAAATGATTGCGCTTGGTAGGCATGTAGCAATGGTGGCAACCAATTATTAAGCTGCCACTTCTCTTCTGGTGCCACAGTGACGGCAAACTGCTGTTGTAACATGCCCTCTAGTTCTGACACTTTTTGCTGTTGAAACGCATAGGTCAGCTGCACGAAACTGAACATAGCGGTTAAAAAACAGATAAAGGCGACACCAACTAACGACATCAGCCAAAAGCTAGTGAGTTTCTTAGTAAGAATTCGAGTGAGTATCATATACCCATCCTACTTGAAGATGCTCGTTTCAGAGGCATTGTGCCAGTTCAATTCTAGGCGCGTTAACATAGAAATGGTTATTCCCTTTTAAGTTAGTGCAACAACGAAGTGAGCTTGCACAACGCCTTCTGCGATGGGTTTTAATGGGCTTTACTCCGTGTTATTGATTTTACTAAGGGAACGACCATTAGTGGCAATCAATGCCTTGATTAAAGCCCATTAAACTCCCACTGAATCCTGCATCTTCAGGCAAGATGGGTATATGTCCGCTTCCTGCAGGATCTTATTTTGATGTAGAAGAATTATCCCGCAAATAGCGGCTTATTTGAGGATTATTAAACAGCAGGTGATAAAAGGCAAAATAAAAACGACAGAAAACAAAAAAGGGGCCTAAGCCCCTTTTCTTATTCACTCGCAAATCAGTGATTACGACTCCATATAACCGATAGGTAACGTCGTAATATGAGCCACACCCGACTCGATGGCAGCAAGGGCTACCGCTTTAGCAACATTCGGTAATAAGCGCGGATCCATTGGTTTAGGAATAACGTACTCGGCACCAAATTCCAGAGAGCTAACATCTGGATATGCAGCAAGCACTGATGCTGGCACGGCTTCTTTAGCTAAGCTTGCAATAGCATGCACGGCAGCAATTTTCATTTCATCATTAATCTTCGATGCGCGCACATCTAATGCACCACGGAAAATGAATGGAAAACACAATACGTTGTTAACCTGGTTTGGATAGTCACTGCGACCCGTTCCCATAATTAAGTCTTTACGGGTTTCATGGGCGATTTCAGGTCTAATTTCAGGATCTGGGTTTGAACAAGCAAAAATCACCGGGTTTTCAGCCATCAAGGCTACATCTTCAGCGCCAAGCACATCTGGGCCAGATAAACCTAAGAAAGCATCTGCACCCTTGATAACATCTTGTAGCGTGCGCTTATCCGTATTATTTGCAAATAAGGCTTTATATTCGTTAATGTCTTCGCGACGAGTGTGGATTACACCTTTTCTATCTAACATGTAGATATTTTCGCGTTGAGCACCACAATTAACCATCATTGTCATACAAGCGATGGCAGCAGCGCCAGCTCCCATACAAACAAATACAGCTTTTTCCATCGACTTACCTTGGATCTCTAACGCATTGATCATGCCTGCGGTAGTCACAATCGCAGTACCGTGTTGGTCGTCATGAAAAACAGGCACATTACAACGCTCAATCAAGGCTTTTTCTATCTCAAAACACTCTGGCGCTTTAATATCTTCAAGGTTAATACCACCGAATGTATCGGCAATCGCTTCAACTATATTAATAAACTCTTCTGAAGTTCTGTGTTTTACTTCGATATCAGTCGCATCAATATTGGCAAAATGCTTAAACAATAACGCTTTGCCTTCCATCACAGGCTTAGATGCCAACGGGCCTAAATTACCTAAACCTAGAATGGCGGTGCCATTAGAAATAACAGCAACTGTGTTGCCTTTACCGGTATAGCGATATGCATTTTCAGGGTTTGCCGCTATTTCACGCACTGGTTCAGCCACACCTGGGCTATACGCCAGTGCAAGGTCCATGCTCGTTTCTGCGGGTTTTGTTAGGCAAACTGCTGTTTTACCTGGTACGGGTAATTCATGATAATCGAGGGCTTGTTGACGAAGATCTGCCATTTTTCTAATCCTGAGTGCGACTAATGTTATCCAAAGCGAAAGGTCGACAGCTAAACGGTTATTGAAGCTGTTTAGGTTGAGGTCGGTATCGTGTATTACCTAAACAATAAACGTAAGCTGATAGCCGCTAAGATACTCGAATATAGGAGCATTTCAAATAAGATCTTTCAAAATTTTAACTTTATCGCTATATATTATTCCAAACTGTCTTTTTCGACGGTTATCTGTGATGGATGAGTGCCATTTATGCGCCATTTACTGTAAGAAAAGTACACCTTACCGCGCACTATTACCTGGCTTTGCAGCAGATTAAGATTCAATATGTTATTAAACTTACTGATATCTTGCTTAGATATCATCAAAACCAACTTATCATCGATTAACAGCGCTAAATCCTGACCTTTTCTTTCATAGCCCGTCACCACCCCTCTGACCTCTCGCCATTGGTTGCTATCGCTTCTTGAAAGGTGTGCAGGTGACTTAGCTTGGTAGTCAAGATGCTGCCATAAACCTCGTTGATTTGTCCGCGCATCATCTTCAATGTCTGCTAAACATTGCCAAAAAAAGTCATTTTGAAACACCTTGGCTTTAGCAAAGCCGTTACTGAGTAGCAACTCCTGCAGATGTTCACCTGCTGCGGTATACACATAAGCAAGTGTACGGCCGTATGGATCCAGTTTTTGCTGCCCAAAAACAAGCTTAAGCGATTGTCCTGGTTTGATTGTACTTTGTAGGAATGATTTAGCCTCGGCGGCGTATGGGTCTGAAAGATCTTTAAACTGGAAATCAATTTCAGGAGTATCAACACCGATGAACCGCACCCGTCGACCATCTTTTAGGGTAATAGTGTCGCCGTCATTGACGTAATCAAGCACCACGGTTTCATCAAAGCTAGTCGGCACACATTGGCTGGCGTGCACTGGCGGAAGACTCAAAACTAATAATAAAGCGCAGAGTGATGTTTTAAAGTCCATTAGGATCCTGTTGAGTCGTCAAATAGACATATATCGGTAAGAAAGATAAAAAAGCTCAACCTCAGAATAGCAAAAAGGCGCCAGAAGGCGCCTTTTTTAAATTCATTGCAGAAGTAATTACTTCTTGCCAAGTGCACCAAAGCGCTTGTTGAACTTATCGATACGTCCGCCAGTATCCGTAACTTTCTGGGTACCAGTGTAGAATGGGTGACATGCACCACAAACGTCTAAATGTAAGTCTTTACCGATAGTAGAGTTAATTTTGATAACGTTACCACAAGTACAAGTTGCAGTGATTTCTGCATAATCAGGATGAATACCTGCTTTCATTGGAATTACCTCAAGGTTAAGGCCATGTCGCTCTTCCAACCCGAAGTCGGACACCACATGCAGTTAATAATAGTTTAGGGCGCAGGATTATACAGCATTTAAGCAATAGATCCAGCTACCCTTCATGAATCACCATAAATAGAATCAGTGAGCGCGCTATCCTACCCTAAGTTGCTGCAATCCCTAGTACATCGAATCAAATAATTTTTCGGCAGCCTTGGCATCAGTATATTTATCTAATATTGCTACAGAAGGACATTTCAATAATGCATCAGCCTTTAAACCATTGATTTTGTTTTTATTAAAAGCACGCGGATTCGCCTCATAAATGGCAAGTATTGCACCATAAGTGTTGACGCCCCACACTTTAGATTGACGTAAACCAATACGCCAGAGTGTTTCGCTACCATTAAAGTCTACAGTACAATTTTCTTCGAGTTTAACCCCGATAGGCGCCGTGCTGGTCGTTAACGAATTTGAAATCGTTTTTACAGCACCGTTTGCTTTCTCATCGACCTTCGCTGGCGATGGAGTGTATGCCGTATGCGGCACATTCTCGACAGGGTTATCACTGAATAAATTAAGGACCGTGACTTCTCGCCAGCGGTTTATTCGATGCTCTTTCACCACCAACACCGCTTCACTATCGACAACATCGTCAACCCCGGTAACTAACACTAGGAAATGACTCAACGGTGAACTCACAAGGCGCTCTTCTCCGGTCGATTGCCGTAAAAAGAACTGCACCTTATTGGGGTTCTTATGGCTTGAAATGATATTCACTTTAAGTTTTGGGTACTCTCCCAGCTCAAATAACCTTTCATTTATGCTGACATGAGAAACTTCAGCTGTAACCGCTGTGCTAAACAGCGCTAACGTCGTTAATGCTAATATTATTATTCTTTTCATCGTTTCCTTTTCTAGCGCATCATAATAAGTTAAATCTGACTGGCTCTCCAAGACTCGCCTCGGTACACTACAGGCTTATCTCCTATTGAAATAGAGTTTTATGCCTTTGTTTGTTGAGGTCGCCCTGCCCGTTCCAATGCGGCAAACCTTTAGTTACCAAGTTCCTGAGCATATCAACATCGTTCCTCAAAAAGGCATGCGAGTACAAGTGCCATTTGGTCGACAGCAGCTTATTGGCCTTATTACAGCCATAACGGATACTTGTAATTTAACGCCTAAGCAAATAAAGCCAATTGTTAGCATTTTAGACGATGCACCATTATTACCAGATTCACTGTATAAATTAACGGCTTGGGCTGCAAGATATTACTTCTGTAGCTTAGGACAAATGCTATCACAAGCGATACCCGTTGCACTGAGAAAAGGGGCGGAGTCGAAAGCGGCGACGGCGTCCTATTGGACTTTAACGGATGCGGGACGCGCTGCAGATATTAATCAACTCAACCGTGCACCCGCGCAACGCAAACTGTTTAACGCCTTAGCTGAACGTGATCTCGAACAGCACGAAATCGCCGCATTAGAACTCAGTAAAGCTGCACTAAAAGCGCTCGATGATAAAGGCTGGATAACGAAAAACTCACGTGTTGTGTCCGTTGATCTCAGCTGGCGAACCCAGCTTGAAATGACTGAAGAGCCGCATAGACTCAACCCAGAACAAGCCATTGCCGTCGCAACACTCACGCTGCAATCGGGCTATCACTGCACTTTACTCGAAGGCGTTACGGGCTCGGGGAAAACCGAAGTTTACTTGGCTTTATTAGAAACAATATTAAAACAGGGCAAGCAAGCGCTCGTTCTAGTTCCGGAAATAGGCTTAACCCCCCAAACCATTAGCCGATTCAGACACCGCTTTAATGTCAAAGTGTCGGTCATTCATTCAGGTTTGACTGACAATCAACGATTAGATGCATGGCGCCACGCCAAAACGGGCGAAGCAGCCATTATTATCGGCACGCGTTCGGCGTTATTTACGCCGATGGCTTATCCTGGGGTGATCATTTTAGACGAAGAGCACGACTCGAGTTTTAAGCAACAAGAAGGTGTGGGTTATCACGCACGTGATCTTGCCGTCATGCGCGGGCATCTAGAAGATATTCCAGTTCTTTTAGGCACAGCAACACCATCACTGGAAACCTTGCAAAATGCACTCAGTGGTCGATATGAGCATTTGCAGCTAGGTCAACGTGCAGGCAATGCAGAAAAAGTGCGCCAAGGCATTGTCGACATTCGTAATCAGCCACTGCGCACCGGTATGTCGCATGCATTGTTGAATGAAATGCGCATCCACCTTGATGCTGGCAACCAAGTCATTTTATTTCTCAACCGACGGGGCTTTGCTCCCGCGTTAATCTGCCATGAATGTGGACATCTACATGAATGCGATCGCTGTGATGCCTTCTTTACTGTGCATCAAGCCTTAGGTGAGATCCGCTGCCATCACTGCAGTAATCAATATGCGATCCCCAAGCAGTGCCATCAATGTGGTAGCACCATGCTTGCTGGCCAAGGTGTGGGTACCGAGCAACTCGCCAGCTTCCTTGAGAAAGAGTTTCCCAACCACCCAGTTGTGCGTATCGATCGCGACACCACGCGCAATAAGGGATCGTTAGAAGCCCATCTCAATGCGATACATAAAGGCGAATACAAAATTTTAGTCGGCACCCAAATGCTAGCAAAAGGCCATCACTTTCCTGACGTGACCTTGGTCGGGCTTTTGGATGTCGACGGCGCTCTCTTTAGTGCTGACTTTAGAGCACCGGAACGTTTCGGCCAGCTTTACACTCAAGTCTCAGGTCGTGCTGGTCGTGCGAGCAAACCTGGAACGGTATTATTACAAACCCATCAAAGCGACAACACCATGCTTCGAGAACTCATGCATAAAGGCTACGGTGAGTTTGCTCGCAATCAGCTCAATGAGCGCAAACAAGCATTACTCCCGCCCGCTTGGCATATGATCCTCATTCGCGCAGAAGCTCACTTGGCTGCGGACGCCGATGCACTGCTGAGTCAAATAGGCGCGCTGCTGCCACAAAACGAAGAGTGTGAAGTGATTGGGCCTATGCCTGCCCCGCTGGATAGAAAGGCCGGTAAATATCGTCGCCAACTACTCTTCCAAACTAAAAACCGCAATCAATTACAACAAGCATTTGAACAAGCACTACCACAAATTGAACAGTTACCTCTGGCTAAAAAATGCCGTTGGAGTCTCGATCGCGATCCACAAGATCTGCTTTAAATCGATTTAATCGTCACTAAAGTAGAAAAAGTTCGCTAGAGGATAGTAATTGGGTACCACAAGCGGCTAAAATAGTCGGTTACCCCTATTACTTTTTCTTTTTGTAAGTGCCGATTAAACGCCAATGAAATCACATACTCAATCTTTACTCGCTGAATCGTTAAATGCCCTTAAACAACAAGGTGTTGTTCCTGCTGATTTTGAAGCTCGCATTCAAGTGGACCGAACCAAAGATAAGAGCCACGGTGATTTTGCTACCAACTTGGCGATGATGCTAACAAAAGCAGCGCGCAAGAATCCACGTGAGATAGCTCAACTCATCATTGATAATCTGCCTGAATCTAGCCATGTCGAAAAGGTTGAGATTGCAGGACCAGGATTTATCAACTTTTTTATCGATGACAATGCGCTCGCCAATCAACTGATGGACGCACTTAACAGCGACCACTTGGGCCTAACGTTGCCTGAGTCGCAAACGGTTGTTGTTGACTACTCGTCACCTAACCTTGCGAAAGAGATGCATGTTGGCCACCTAAGATCGACCATCATCGGTGACAGCGTCGCACGCTCACTTGAGTTTATGGGTCACAAGGTTATTCGCCAGAACCACGTCGGTGACTGGGGAACTCAGTTCGGCATGTTGCTTGCGTACATGGAAGAGTTACGTGCTGCAAATGGTGAACAAGCACAAATGGAGCTTTCAGATCTTGAAAACTTCTACCGTGCCGCTAAAGTCCGCTTCGATGAGTCTGAAGATTTCGCCAACCGTGCTCGTAAACTGGTCGTTGCATTACAATCAGGTGACGAGTACTGCAATAAATTATGGCGTGAATTTAATGACATTTCCTTGAGTCACTGCCACGAAATTTATGAACGTTTAGGCGTTAGCTTAACCCGTGCAGATGTTCGCGGTGAAAGCTCATATAACGCTGACTTAGAGCAAGTCGTTGCCGATCTTGATACGCTGGGCTTATTGTCAGAAAGTAATGGCGCTAAAGTGGTGTTCCAACAAGAGTTTAAAAACAAAGAGGGTGAGCCACTCCCTGTTATTATTCAAAAAGCAGACGGCGGCTACCTATACGCGACCAGCGATATGGCAGCAATGCGCTATCGCTCGAATGTGCTAAAAGCAGATAGAGCACTTTATTTTGTCGATCTGCGCCAAGCCTTACACTTCCAACAAGTGTTTAAGCTTGCTAAAACAGCCAATTTTGTTCGCGAAGAGATGAGCTTCGAACATATGGGCTTTGGCACCATGAATGGTGCTGATGGTCGTCCCTTTAAGACACGCTCTGGTGGTGTGGTTAAGCTTATTGATCTGCTTAAAGAAGCTGACATTCGTGCTCTTGATTTAGTGCGCAGTAAAAATCCTGATATGGATGAAGCAGAGCTGACTGAAATCGCTCGCGTCGTCGGTATTGCTTCCGTTAAATATGCTGATTTATCTAAGAACCGTACTAGCGATTATATCTTCAGCTTTGAGCAGATGCTGAGTTTTGAAGGTAACACCGCACCTTACCTACTCTATGCGTACACTCGTGTTGTGGGTATCTTCAACCGTGCACAAGACGTTGATTTGAGTGGTGCTACCATCGTACTTGAACACGAGAGAGAGAAAGATCTTGGCACTAAGTTAGCTCAGTTCGGTGAAGTGATGAACCGCGTCGTCAATAAAGGTCAACCACATGCACTATGTGCTTACCTATTTGAACTTGCCGGTGCATTCTCTAGCTTTTATGAAGCATGCCCAGTACTGGCTGCCGATAACGAAGCACAGAAGAAGAGCCGCTTATTATTGGCTAAGCTAACAGCGAAAACACTTAAGCAAGGGCTGAACTTGCTAGGACTAGACACTTTAGAGCGGATGTAATCATAACCCTATGACGAGTCGTGACTACGCAAACCGTAAACCCACGCGCAAAGGCAGTACTAAAAAGCGTGGTTCAAAGGGAAATGCCCCCAAGCGTTTCCCTGTTTTACTGCTATTAATAACGCTCGCAGGTCTAACTGGGTTTGGTTATGTATTATGGTTATTAAGCAGTGAAGATGAAGTCGTAACAACACCGGTTGTGGTTGAAGAACCAAAGAAAGCCAGTGTTAAAAAAGATCCTAATGCGCTACCGCCGGCCCCAAAAGAAGAGTGGACCTATCTTAAGGAGCTGGAAAACAAAAAGGTCGAAGTGGACCTGCCTGCAACTTCCACTAAGCCTAAGCGTCCTTACCAGATGCAATGCGGTTCATTTAGAAAGGAATCTCAAGCAAATTCGCTTAAGGCAACCATTGCGTTCCAAGGGTTGGAAGCGCAAGTGCGTAAAGTTAAAGGCACTAGTGGAATGTGGTATAAGGTCGTTCTAGGGCCTTACGACAAGAAACGTGATGCTGAAAGACAGCGCCATGTACTGCAAAACTCTGGCACTAACGGCTGCCAAATCTGGTTCTGGGAAAGTTAAATCCCGCTTCAGAATCTAATCTTAAAGCGCTACTCATGTAGCGCTTTTTTATTGCTTTAACTAAAAGCCTATACGTCATTTAATTGTTTTTTATTACGCTATTGGATATTTGCTTCCAATGACCTGCGGTCAGCGTATCAGCAGACACTACTGAAGTACGCCGCAAGCAAATTTGATCTCCAGAGATGGAACAAAACAGGCCTGTTTCCGAAGGCCTCAGCCGTATTTACACTGGGTTAGAAAAGCGCAATTCTCAGCATTTTAGTTTTTAAATTGAAAACACTATGACCACCATCTCCTTGAACTCATTGATAACACCCATTCCCCATCGAAGTTGCCGAAATACGTAGACATTAATGCCGTGGAACCATCATGGATGATGGTTCAGGCTCGGGGGTACATGGATGTACCATCTGAGCCGTTAGACAATTTTTGTTGAAGTATGAGGAAGACAACTTCGTCCGGGCGGCAGGGGCGATCCAAGAGGGGATATTGCTGTTGATCCCCTTTTGGCCGAGTGTGGGATGGAATCCCACGACCTTTATCAAGCGGAGTTTGATTATCTCAATTTATATGTGGGCGAAGCACCACGACTTACCTCGGCCGTAAGACCGAAGCTTTCAATAGCAATCAGATAACCACTCATAGACCGGCCATGACCAGCAAATAAGCAGACCCTAGCTGAGTCAGGCTAGCAATCCAAGTTCCCCCTTGATATTTACTCAACTCCCCCCCATATCTCTATTATCACCAACCAGCAGGCACATTGTCGCTGGCTAGAGAAGAGGATTTATCGTGACCACTATCGTATCAGTACGCCGAAATAACCAAGTGGTTATCGCCGGTGATGGCCAAGTTTCTCTTGGTAATACCGTGATGAAAAGCAACGCTAGAAAAGTTCGTCGTCTATACCACAATAAGGTATTGGCAGGCTTTGCTGGCGGTACAGCAGATGCATTTACATTATTCGAGCGCTTCGAAGCCAAACTCGAAATGCATCAAGGCCATCTTATGCGCGCAGCCGTTGAAATGGCCAAAGACTGGCGTTCAGACAAGGTGCTACGCAAACTAGAAGCACTGTTAGCTGTCGCTGATGGTGAATCGTCATTGATCATTACCGGTAACGGTGATGTTATTCAGCCAGAAAATGACTTAATTGCTATAGGTTCTGGTGGCAACTTTGCCCAATCAGCAGCCATAGCATTGCTTGAAAACACCGATCTTAGCGCCTTAGAAATTGCAGAAAAGTCATTAACGATTGCCGGCGGCATCTGTGTTTTCACCAACCAATTTAAGACCATCGAAGAGTTAAAGTACTAAACGAACTTTCGTTTATACCCAAGACTGATGCTTAAGCATGAGGAAATAATATGTCTGAAATGACACCGCGTGAAATTGTTCACGAACTAGATAGTCACATTATTGGTCAGCAAAAGGCCAAACGCTCAGTCGCAATCGCGCTACGTAATCGCTGGCGCCGTATGCAACTGGATGCTGACCTTCGTCAAGAGGTCACACCTAAAAACATTCTAATGATTGGCCCAACAGGTGTGGGTAAAACTGAAATTGCCCGCCGTTTAGCACGCCTTGCAAAAGCACCGTTCATCAAAGTGGAAGCCACTAAGTTCACTGAAGTGGGTTATGTCGGTAAAGAAGTTGACCAGATTATTCGCGACCTTACCGATTCAGCCATTAAGCTGACACGTGAAGAGCAGATGGCTAAGTGTAAATTTAGAGCCGAAGAAGCCGCTGAAGAGCGCATTCTTGATGCCCTATTGCCTAAACCAAAAGAAGATTGGGACAGCGAAAAACCTAGCGACAATAGCACTCGCCAAGTTTTTCGTAAAAAACTACGTGAAGGCCAGTTAGACGATAAAGAGATTGAAATTGACGTCTCTGCGCCACAAGCCGGTATTGAAATCATGTCGCCTCCAGGCATGGAAGAGATGACTAACCAGCTACAAAGCATGTTCCAGAACATGGGACCCGGTGCGAGCAAGCGCCGTAAAATGCCGATTAAAGAAGCCTATAAACTGCTTATAGAAGAGGAAGCGGCCAAACTCGTTAATCCTGATGATCTGAAGGAGCAAGCGATCGAATTGGTTGAGCAGCACGGTATCGTTTTCTTGGACGAGATTGATAAAATTTGTAAGCGCGGTGACTCTTCAGGCCCAGACGTTTCTCGTGAAGGTGTGCAGCGTGATCTGCTTCCTTTAGTTGAAGGTTGCACGGTTAATACTAAACACGGTATGGTCAAAACAGATCACATTCTGTTTATTGCATCGGGTGCATTCCAGATGTGTAAGCCGTCAGATTTGATCCCTGAGCTGCAAGGCCGCTTGCCGATTAGAGTCGAACTTGATGCGCTATCAGCAGGTGATTTTAAACGTATTTTGACTGAGCCGTTCGCATCGCTAACTGAGCAATATGTTGCCCTTATGGGGACTGAAGGCGTTAAAGTTGAGTTTACCGAATCGGGTATCGACTCTATTGCTGAAGCCGCATGGCAAGTCAACGAGCGCACAGAAAACATTGGTGCCCGTCGTCTGCATACTGTGATGGAGCGTTTGATGGAAGAGTTATCTTACGAAGCGTCTGACAAATCAGGTTCTGTAACACTAATCGATGCCGATTATGTGAGCGCACATCTCGATAACTTGGTCCAAGATGAAGATTTGAGCCGCTTTATTCTCTAATCTTGCAGTAACCAAACGCTAATTTAGTGATGGCGGTTAAGGACAGTTCTGTGCTTAACCGCTATTCTGTTTTATGAACCGAGACTTTTAATCATTGGTAGACTTATGACTCAAGATAACACCCCTAATGTTGAATCCTTAAAGCTTAAGCGTAAATCTCGCCAGCTAGAGGTGCACTTTGATAATGGCGACATTCATCAGCTGAGCTGCGAAATGCTAAGGGTTTACTCTCCATCAGCAGAAGTACACGGTCATGGCAATCCAGTACTGGTTACCCACAAGAAAATGGTCAATATCTCTGCCATTGAGCCTGTCGGCAATTATGCCGTTAAAATCATCTTTGATGATGGCCACGATACAGGGCTCTTCTCATGGAAGGTGCTTTATGACTTAGCCACTCATCAAGTCGACTTATGGGAAAAATACTTAGCGCGATTACGAGCAGCAAAAGCCAGCCGCGAACCGCTTATCGATATGGCAGTGAAATACCACAAGTAACACAGTGTTTATTCGAAATGCTCCGCCCAAAAAAGGCGACCGACATCACACTCCAAGTAGTAGCAAAAAAACACTCCATCACAAAATGACGCAGATAAGCGTCATTTTTTGTGATCAAACAGTAGATCCTGTGTATTAATCCCCCTATGCGGACTTATGTCCTCAACGGATTATAAACAGACAATTACTATCGAGAGTAATCAAAATAGAGGATTACTCATGACTGCACATATTAATGGTAAAGCCGGTGATTTTGCCGAAACCATCATCATGCCTGGCGACCCACTTCGCGCTAAGTATATCGCTGAAAACTTTTTAGATGATGCGGTGGAAGTGACCAATATCCGCAATATGTTTGGCTATACCGGTTTTTATAAAGGCCAACGTATTTCTGTTATGGGCCATGGTATGGGTATTCCCTCTATGGTGTTATAC
This sequence comes from Shewanella sp. GutDb-MelDb, assembly GCF_002836075.1. NCBI lineage: Bacteria > Pseudomonadati > Pseudomonadota > Gammaproteobacteria > Alteromonadales > Shewanellaceae > Shewanella > Shewanella sp. GutDb-MelDb. Next base: position 62,073 of record NZ_PJBM01000257.1, read on the forward strand.
GCCCATGAACTAGTCACTGATTTTAATGTGAAACGTATCATCCGCGTCGGTAGCCTTGGTGCAACCCAACATAACGTCAAGATCAACGACGTCATCCTAGCGCAAGCTGCAGGTACTGATTCACCCACGAATGCCAAGCGTAGTAGTGGTTATCAAATGGCGACCTCTGCCACATTCGAGCTGCTGCACAAAGCCTACACCATCGCTCAACAGAAGCAGATCAACGTTAAAGTGGGTAATGTGTTCAGTGGTGACATGTACTACGATCCAGATGAAGATATGATCCCAGCATTAGAACGCTTTGGTGTATTAGGTGTTGATATGGAAGTCGCTGGCTTATATGGCCTAGCGCATCACAAAGGTTTCGAATCACTCGCGATTCTTACCGTTTCAGACCATTGCTTAACGGGCGAAGAGACCAGTGCTGAGGCTCGCCAGTTAACCTTTAATCAGATGATAGAGCTGGCATTAGAAACAGCCTGTCAGTAACGCTTTATTAAGCCGCTCGAAGCATCCCTTTGCGCGGCTTAACTTTAACGCTTGATATAGTGATACTAGGAACTAATGATGAAAAATAAAATATCCTTAACCTTGCTCAGCTTTTTAGCCAACTTTGTGATGGCAGGCTTTGCGACCCAGTTCGGCATGCTGATTGAACCTATAGCTGAGAAGTTTTCAGCTAACGTCAATGAAGTCGCCTCAATATTCTCACTGCTTAATGGCGGAGCCCTCGCGGGTACTATTGCTGCTTTTTTCTTAATTGAAAAAATCGGTGTAAAACGCATGACACTTATTAGCTACGTGAGCATAGCACTCAGTGCAGCAGCATTACACTTCACCGGTTCACTCACTGTTGTGATGATCGCAATGACGATTATCGGACTTTGTGGCGGTGTTGGCCTTTGTATCGCAGGTACTATCGTAGTATCGGTATGGAAAGATAAAATCCAAAGCACCATGCTCGTGGTACAAGATGCCACCTTTAACGTAGCGGGCGTTGTATTCCCACTCATTACCACTTATGCATTAAGCCATGCACTATCTTGGAGCTTCAGCTATTTGGCCGTGGGTATCGTTGCATTAGCGACGGCAGCCATTGCACTTGCGACCAACTTTGAACTTGTTGAAAATCAAACATCAGCAGAAAATGGTAAAGATGAGTCTGAGTGGAACTTAGGCATCATTAGTGGCGGACTGGGTTTATTCCTTGGCATGCTAGCACTCTACACCTTCCTAACTTGGGCACCGATGTTCGTTAAAACCAAGTTCGATATTCCATTCGAGGAAGCGGGTAATATTATCACTCAGTACTGGTCTGCCGCGCTAATTGGTGCGCTAGTGTCGACGGTGATTGTATCAAGAGTTAAGATTCAGCACTTCATTATGGGGATGATTTCACTGGCTTTTATCATCACCAGTTTGATTGTAACTACAGATAATTTAGCGTGGATTGGTTACCTAACCTATGGTTATGGCTTTGCTTGTGCCGCGCTTTATAACGCCTTTATTGCTTACGGTGTGTCATTTGTCAAAAATGCCAGTAGCCGGAACGTCTCTTACATTTTGATTAGTGGTAGTGCGGGCGCAATGTTCAGTCCTGCAATTAGCTCACTATTTGAAAGCATTATTGGCTTACAAACCGTTATGTATGCCATACCAGTGATCTATGGATTAATCATCGTCATGCTAGTGCTCTCTATGCGCCAAAAAATCGGCCATACTGCGCAAGTTGCATAATTAACCATTAACACCTTATCGGTCCCAAGCCTTAAGACTAAGGTTTGGGACTATTCGATAAAGGCTTTTAGGCCGGCTAAATCACAAATTATCAGCCCCTCTTTATCTCGCTTAATCAAGGCTAAATCTTCCAACTTTTTAACTGCACGGCGATAAACTCTATCGGTTGTCGCAAAGCGTTCAGCTTCTAAATAGCACTTAGTGAAGCCCTCTACAGGCTGATCTTTTAAATACTGATGATAGAGGTCGTAAGCAATATTATAAGCGATGGGGTATAACATGCGGCGGGTGAAAATATCCACAGTATCTTGATAGTCTATGGCGATAGCACTGGCAAAAAACAGTGCAAACTGAGGCGTTTTTAATAAAGCCTGTTGTAACTTATCGCCATTAATAATTGAGATTTCTAATGGCTCTTCGGCAATAATATCTAACTGGCACAAGTAGTGAGTAAAAAACTCCATCTCCCCAAACAGCTGAGAATCGCAAGTCATGGTTCCCAACTGAAAGCTACGGCCATTTCGAGCGGTATAACCCATTGAGATACGGCCATGTGGCACCAGTATGAGGTCGTTAACCTTTTGGCCTTGCTCCATTAGTCGATGTTGTGCAGTCACCGTTTTCGTTTCGGTAATGCACTCACGCATAGTCTGCTCAATGGCATCATGTTCTTGATGCCATAATGAATGAAAACGCCCTTTCTCGAGTGGTTTTAGCTGCATAGTATTGCCGATATGGATTTATGTTAGGCGAAAGACTTAAGCATTATACCTCTTTAAAAGTCAGTAGTAATAGCGCACGCCTAGGTATGTACAGCGGCAGCATTGTCTCTTTATATTAGTGACATACTAAATCCCAGTAGTAACCATTAGTTTTAAGGGCTCTTTTTTTGCCAGCTCTGAGGTAAATTGACTTGCGACCAAAGTGACTGGCATAACTCCTCAGGCTGATTCCAATCGCCCTTAAGTAACCAGCTGACTAACTCATCTGCCACTTGAGGATAGTCTATAGATTCGGGCGTCGGTGACTTTAACCAACGCCGCAGTGCATCAGGTTCTAAACATGTTTTCATGCACTCAGCGGCCCCCAGTAGTTCAAGTGCTGCGACATTAGATAACTGTTCAAATTGGCCTAACAGTGGCTTGATCAGCAGCTTTTTACCCAAGGTTAACGCTTCACTGGCAAGCTCAAAACCCGCATTGCCAATCACACCACCACAGCTTGCCATTGCCGCTTTAAAACCATCGCGGTCAAAACCATGCCATTTAATATGTGACGGCATTGACTGGTGAGTTATCCCTGCGTGGTACACCAAAAAGGTGTAATCAGTAAAAGGCGCCAAGAAGTCTACAATTGCATCTGGGGACTCAAAAGGCAGATAGACTAATACTTGATGCGCTAACTCTTTCTCAACTTTATCAACCTCGACAAAAGGTGGCAAAATGGGGAAGCCAAAGTGATGCCAATGGCAGCCTAACGCTATATCCACTGGTGCAAAGTAGTTCAACATCGTTTCGTTAAACCAATTGTCACCCACTTTAGGCACCGAGAAATTAAGCGCGGCTTGATGGCTGATACCAATGGACGGCACACCTTGATTTTTAGCTGCCCAAGCGGATACGGGCTCAAAATCATTAAGGACCAGATCATAGCCGCTTAAATCTAGGTTTTTGACATCTTTAACGAATCCAAACCACGCGTTCATCTTAGCGGTTTGCCCCACATTCACGCGACCATCTTTAGTCGCAAACGTCAGGCCTGATTGCACCCGATATTGCCCAAAGCACTGCATATCAAAAAATTGCTCCGAAGAGCGGCCGGAAAAGAAAAAGTCTACGTCGACTCCTTGCTTATGCATCGCTTTAGCCATCACTCTTGCCCGACTTAAATGGCCATTTCCAGTGCCTTGTACTCCATAGAGGATCTTCAATGCGCTCTCCTAAATAATTTGCTGACTAAGCACAACAGAAGCGATACCGAGTAAGGCACCGGCGATAATATCCAGCGGATAGTGAACCCCTAAAATAATGCGCGACAGACCAATGCCTATTGCCCAGCACGTGGCAATATAAAACAGTTGTGGATAGATAAAGTAGATGCTTGTAGCCATCACGAATGCAGCAGCGGTGTGACCCGAGGGCAAACTAAATTTGTCAGCGGGTTCAAAACGGGCAATGCCATCAGCAAGCGCATGGCAAGGACGTTGTCTACGGATCATATTTTTAAGCAGAAAATAAAGCGGCAACTCAACCAAATATGAAGCTAATAGCGTATTAAGCAGTGACTCGCCATTACTATCTAGCAGTAAAAACAGCACCACCATGTATAGGTAAACAGGTCCGTTACCTGAGGCCGAAAGTGATAAAGCCAACGGTTGTAAACCATGCTGCTGGCCTTGCTTAACCACAAATTGATAGCCACTGCGATCTAGTCTTGATATTGAGGTGATCATTGCAAACTCCAAAATCATTATTTAATAGCAAGCTATGAAAAATCCATGACGTGAAGGTGACAGCGACCCTAAAGTTTTATGACACTGTGTAAAAGTAGACGTTATCGTGTTGGATGATTATCGAGGAGAGATGAAAAAATAAGAGAGGAAAGAGATTTGCTAACCTAATTATCCGTAGATAATCAGGCCAGCGTGAAATACCCAAGTCGCTTAGGTATATCTACTCATTAATCAGTAGCAAGCTCAACATTATTGCGATTACGGTAAATCTTTAGCAAGTGGTAAATATTAATACATGCAACAAAGGCATTCATACCCGCAACAGGCCATGCTTCAATTGACGCTCCATAAATAACAAACAGTGAACAACCGGTAAAGTTCAAACATCTCAACCAGGTAATGTCTTTCATCATTAGCGAAATCGCGACCATAATTGACGCAGCATAACCGATGATTTCAATAGTATTAATAGCTTCCATAAGGCACCTTTTAGGCCCTCTGCCGTCCCTAAGCTAACCGGGGGATCCGTGCCCCTAAAGCGACTCAAAAATTAAGTTAAGTTAATATGTCTACACTTATGCTAACAAAAATACACCATCTTGGTAATAAAAAAACGTTATATAATGACCTATGTCATATTTTTGCTGAATTAGTAACCTAGATGTCGAAATATTACCACAACATAGCTGAGTGATGCGTTTATCGGCAATTGCGTGATTGATAAGACTTTTCTTTTCAACAATCCCTTATATACTGGTTAAATTACTCTTTTGCTCAAATTACTGAGCTACGCCTATCTACCAGGAGCGTTCTTATGGAATACAACACCTCAGAACTTTGTGACACTTATATCGATGTAGTTGATGTTGTCGAACCCATGTTCAGTAATTACGGTGGTAGTAACTCTTTTGGTGGCTCGATTAGCACCATCAAATGTTTCGAAGATAATGGCCTCATCATCGATGCTCTACAGGAAGATGGTGAAGGCAAAGTATTGCTCGTTGACGGCGGTGGTTCACTGCGTCGCGCCCTACTCGACTCAACGATTGCCCAAGTGGCTGTGGACAATAATTGGGAAGGGATCATCATCTATGGTTCAATTCGTGATGTTGATGCATTAGAAGATTTAGACATTGGCATACAAGCGTTAGCCTCTATTCCCGTTGGCGCCGATAGCCATGCCATTGGTGAGCTTGAAGTTCCAGTCAATTTTGGCGGCGTGAGCTTCTTACCCGGTGACCATGTTTATGCCGATAACACTGGCATGATTTTATCACCTGAACCGCTCGACATTGATTAATCAAATAACACATTTAGATTAAATCTCGATTTAATCTAACCAACTAAGCCAGCCGAAGTGCTGGCTTTTTTGTGGCTGATTGTTCAGCAAGGCTTGCGGTGTTAACCCAAGGGCTTACACTGTCGGTAATGAGCACTAAAATATAAGAATAACTCAATGCAGTATCTCAGCCCTTTTACCACCATTAAGCTTGAGAGCTTATTCGCGCCGAGAGCTGGCGAAACCAAACTCGGACAACGAGTACACATTCCTACGGCAACGGATAATCTCTCAACAATACTGGCACAAGCCAAGACTGGGGGTGCCCGTTTTGCAATTATTGGTATTGGCGAAGATATTGGTCCTCGTGCAAACCTGGGCCGAGGTGGCTCAACAGACGCTTTTGACAGCGCAATGACACAGTTTCTCAATTTTCAATCCAACCGCTATTTATCGGGCGACCAATGCTTAGTCTTAGGTCAAATAAAAACCACTGATTTACAGCTGCCTGGCAGCAGTACCGCAGAGCAACTGCGCCACAATGTAGAGCAATTAGATTTAAGAGTGATTGAGGTGTTATCTCGGGTCATGCAAGCAGGGTTAGAACCCATTGTTATTGGCGGTGGGCACAACAATGCCTACGGTTTACTGATGGCCGCTAAAGCCAGCCATAAGCGCCCAATTGCCGCCGTGAATCTAGACCCTCATTCAGATTTCAGGCCAAAAGAAGGTCGCCACAGTGGTAACGGATTTAGTTACGCTGCCGCTTCTGGTGCACTGGGTATTTATCATGTACTTGGACTGCATGAGCTAAAAAACAGCGAAGCAACATTAGAACAACTCAAAGCATTTGGTGGCCACTGGCATACTTTTCAGCAAATTTGGGTGCGTCGAGAACTAAGCTTAGAAACCGCGTTGAAATCCATTACCAAAGCGCTCAATAACAGCTCGCTACCGGTGGCGGTTGAGCTCGATTTAGATGCCATAACGAACATGCCGAGCAGCGCTTCAACCGCAGCAGGAGTGCCTTTGCTCGATGCATTACACTACGTCAGCTATGTTGCTAAGCATTGCCCTTGTGCCTATTTACATTTAGCCGAAGCGGCTCCAAGTTGCCATGTTGCAGGCGTCGATGCCGGCTACCGTGAAACAGGACAAAGTATTGGCGAGTTGATCTATAGCTATATCAACGGACGTATTAATGCATTGTAGTAAATACCAATTGCATTAAATATGTAGTCAATTCAGAAGCGCTCAATCTTTTCAATTCAAGGCGCATTGACGAAAGAATGGTTATTCCCTTGTGAGCCGATGCAATACAGAAGTGGAATGAGTGAGCGCGTGAGCTGCAAAGTACTGAATGAACAGATACTCATTACAATTGGTATAATAACGATTCAACATTGGCTAGGATTATGGTGTAATGCGCAGTCAATTTTGCGAAACCCTGTGTCATCGCTCATTTTTACGAACTCCAGCGACTGATAGATAACATACATCACATAGTGATGGATGAAAGATTCAGCAATCTGGCTTGATGACTTACAATCGCGATAATTCAATTGTTAACGTATAGGAATAGATAGATGTCAGAGGACACTCCAAAGAACACTCACTTCGGTTACAAAACGGTTGAAGCTGAGCAAAAGGCCGAGATGGTCGCTGGCGTATTCCATTCTGTCGCCGCTAAATACGACATCATGAATGACGTCATGTCTTTCGGTATCCACCGCATGTGGAAACGTTTCACTATCGAAAGTGCTGGTGCACGTCCAGGCATGAAGGTTCTTGATTTAGCCGGCGGCACGGGTGATTTAACCGCTAAGTTTTCTCGTATTGTCGGTGAAAAAGGCCAAGTTACTTTAGCCGATATTAACGACTCAATGTTAAAGGTTGGCCGCGAAAAGTTAAGAGACAAAGGCATTGTGGGCAATGTGAACTATGTGCAAGCTAACGCTGAATCACTGCCGTTTCCAGACAATCATTTCGATATTATTACCATCGCCTTTGGTCTACGTAACGTCACCGATAAAGATGCCGCTATCGCTTCAATGCTAAGAGTATTGAAACCCGGCGGAAAATTATTAGTGCTTGAGTTTTCTAAGCCTAAGCACAACGTGATGCGTAAATTATATGATCTATACAGCTTTAAAGTGATGCCTAAAATGGGCGCGTTAATTACACAAGACGCTGAGAGTTACGCGTATCTTGCTGAATCTATTCGCATGCACCCAGATCAAGAAACATTGAAACAAATGATGGTAGATGCTGGTTTTGAGCAAGTGAACTATACCAATATGACTGACGGTATTGTGGCCTTGCATAAAGGTTACAAATTCTGATTGGACTCACTATGTCTCGTGACATGTCACTGCTTACATGTGCGGCGATTGAGGTTAGCTTAAACAAGCTAATCGCCCAATCGCCTGAAGACTACGCGACCCTGCGTAGTCTGCATGGCAAAGTTCTTTGCATTCAACTGACTCAGCTTAATTGGCCACTTTTTCTCTTGTTTGCTAAAGAGATCCAAGTTTACAGCCAATACGAAGGTGAGGTTACCACTCAAGTTAATGCCGATATCACCACTTTATATCAACTCACTGAAGGTGCAAACCTCACTGAATTGATCAAACAAGATAAGCTTAGCCTCGAAGGCGACCTCGGTTTATTGCAAGCTTTTAGCCACTATATTCAAAGTGTTGAATTCGATTTTTACGAGCCACTATCTCGTTATATCGGTGATATTCCAACTCACTTTGTTTGCCAAACGGTTAAGCGAGCAAAACAAGATATCACCCAAATATGGCTCAAAACACGTTCCCACTTAGGTCAGTTAACGACCGAAGAGTATCGACTTGCACCGCATAAACTCGAATATATTCACTTAAGTGATACCATCGAAGATATCGCCGTCGACGTCGACGCTTTGGAAGCACGGATAGAGCAATTACTAAATAGGGCAAGAGTTAAACCATGACAGTAACAAGTATCAGGCGCGCTTATCAAGTCATCCGCACCGCGTTGCATTACGGATTAGATGATTTAATTCCCTCAAAGTTAACGCCTTGGTACTTCAAGCTATTAAGAGGTTGTCTCTTCTGGCTCAGAAACCAACACAAAGATAAAATCGGCGGCGAACGCTTAAAACTGGCGATGCAAGAGCTTGGCCCTGTCTATATTAAGTTTGGCCAAATGCTCTCAACCCGACGCGATCTACTCAGTGATGAATGGGCTGAAGAGCTGGCGATGTTGCAAGACAGAGTGCCTCCCTTTGATTCCGCGATTGCTCGCGCCTCTATTGAGTCCGAACTTAAAGCCCCCATCGAAAATTACTTTGATGACTTCGAAGACACGCCGCTTGCATCAGCCTCTATCTCACAAGTGCATACCGCGACGCTAAAGTCTAACGGCGCTAGAGTGGTATTAAAGGTACTGCGCCCAGATGTAGAACAAAAAGTTCATGCCGACATTCAGCTAATGTCGCAGACTGCGGGCTTTTTAGAGTTACTGCTAGGGGCAAACAATCGCTTACGTCCAGCCGAAGTTGTCGAGGATTATCGCACCACCATTGAGGGTGAGCTCAATTTAAAACTTGAAGCCCTTAGTGCGATTAAGTTACGTAATAATTTCTTGGGTTCAAATTCGCTTTATATCCCTTTTATGTATGAAGAGCTTTGTTTTACCCGACTGATTGTAATGGAGCGTATTGACGGTGTACCTGTATCAGATAAAGCGGCACTTATAGCGCAAGGTACCAATCTAAAGCTGCTTGCTGAACGCGGTGTAGAACTATTTTTCACTCAAGTATTTCGTGATAATTTTTTCCACGCAGATATGCATCCCGGCAATATTTTTGTCAGCCGTGAACACCCAGATGATCCCTTTTACATCGGTTTAGATTGCGGCATCATGGGCACACTGACCGATGAAGATAAACGCTATTTAGCAGAAAACTTTCTCGCCTTCTTCAATCGTGATTATCACCGCATTGCTCAGCTTTATATTGAATCCGGTTGGGTATCACCCGATACCGATATCAGTGCATTTGAACAAGCGGTTAAAGTTGTTTGTGAGCCCATGTTTAATAAACCATTAGATGAAATTTCATTTGGTCACGTTTTACTTGAGCTATTTCGAACTGCGCGTCGGTTCGACATGGTTGTCCAGCCTCAGCTGGTATTGTTAGAGAAAACCTTACTCTATATTGAAGGTTTAGGGCGTCAGCTATACCCACAATTAGATTTATGGCAAACCGCTAAACCTTTTCTTGAAGACTGGATGGCCGAACAAGTAGGCCCTAAAGCCATGGCAAGCAAAATTAAGCAGCAACTGCCTTATTGGGCAGAACACCTGCCAGAGCTGCCAGAGCTCATTTACGATAATTTAAAAATGGGTCGCAACCTAGCAAAGACACAAAACAAATTACTCGATCGATATCTAAAACATCAGCAAAAAGCACATAAAAGTAACTATTTTTTGATCACCGCCGCTATTTTAGTGATCTGTGGCACTATTTTGTTCAATCAAGACGCTACACTATGGGCGTCTTACGGCAGTATCGGCCTAGGCGCCACATTGTGGCTGCTCGGATGGCGATCTAGACCAAAGATCCGTAAACTTTAGCTAGACCTAAATAACCAAAGGTTCATAATAGATTCAATATCTAAATTAAGAGGATTCATTCATGGGTGGCATTAGTATTTGGCAACTTCTTATCGTTGCATTGATTGTCGTATTATTGTTTGGAACAAAGAAATTACGTTCTCTAGGCGGCGATTTAGGCGGTGCTGTTAAAGGCTTCAAAAACGCCATGTCTTCTGAAGAAGATAAAAAAGCGCTAGAAGAAAAAACAGCGCTAGAAGACAGTGCAGCTGAAAAAACAGTTCAGGGCACTGAGACAGCCGAAAAAAAGGCTGAATCTAAGGACAAAGAACAGGCGTAATCGACTATGTTCGACGGTATCGGCTTTATGGAGTTGCTGTTGATTGGAGTCTTAGGGCTAGTTGTACTTGGCCCTGAAAGACTTCCTGTCGCCGTGCGCTCAATCTCAGGCTGGATCCGCGCCATGAAAAAAATGGCTAACTCAGTTAAAGACGAATTAGAACAAGAGCTTAAAATCGAGCAATTGCATACTGATTTGAAAAAAGCAGAAAGCCAAGGCTTAAAAAACCTTGCGCCTGAGTTACAGGATTCAATCGATCAATTAAAACAAGCAGCGCAATCTGTTAATCGTCCCTATCAAGTAGAAGATGTTCCTTTGGCAAAAGAAACGCCAGCCAAGGACGCCCCTACTATTGAGACATCTTCAACAGATAGTGCTAAGTCAGACAAACCTAACGGGTAGTCCATGTCACAACAAAAGCCGTTAATAAGCCATTTGCTTGAGATGCGTAATAAGCTGCTTCGAGCAATAGCGAGTGTTCTCTTGGTGTTTATCTGTTTGGTCTATTGGGCCAATGATATTTACCATTATATGGCGATACCATTGATGCAAGCTCTGCCCGACTCGAGCAGCATGATTGCAACGGATGTTGCCGCACCCTTTTTTGCACCATTCAAACTAACATTGGTACTGTCATTTTTTATTGCCATACCTTATGTTCTGTTTCAAGTATGGTCATTTGTTGCACCAGGGCTTTATAAGCATGAAAAGCGCTTAGTGGTGCCGCTGCTTACCAGTAGTACCTTGCTGTTCTACCTCGGTATTGCATTTGCTTATTACGTAGTATTCCCTGTGGTATTTGGTTTTTTTGCGTCTGCAGCACCTGAAGGTGTAGAAGTTGCGACCGATATCAGTAGCTATTTGAGTTTTATTCTCAAGCTGTTTTTTGCCTTTGGCTTAGCGTTTGAAATACCTGTAGCAGTCGTTCTTTTGTGCTGGGCGGGTGTCACCTCACCTGAAGAGCTGAAAAAGAAACGTCCATACATAGTGGTTGGTGCATTTATTGTGGGAATGTTTTTAACACCTCCCGACATTATTTCGCAAACTATGCTCGCGATTCCAATGCTCATCTTGTTTGAAGGTGGACTCATCGCAGCACGCTTTTATAGTAAAGATGAATCTGAAGACGATGAAGATGAAGATACGTCTGAAGAGAGTGAACAAAAGTAACTAAACATTTGTTGATAGAGATAAAAGGTATTGCCATTCAGTTGATGAAGGCAGTACCTTTTTTTTGCACTGAAAAACCATTAGGTTACGATGCCAGAGCCGAGAATAACTATTAGCTTCAATTCCTAATCTCGCCTACAGGGCTTTGAATTCCCGCTGAATGTTCAAACTTTTAATGCAACAGGTATAAGCCCTACCCTCTAATAGCTAACATTCTCACTGGTAACTCTGTAGGTATATTGAATCACAAAAGCAATAGACCTTAGCTTCTTTACATACCTTAATGGCCTTAACATTGAGGCTCTGAATTGATTACATATATAACGGAATTGGTATAAAATCGTCCCGTAGCCTGCTTTCTAATAATAAAAAGGAAATTTTAATGATTAAGCCGTATCTGTTATTACTGACAACAGCCTCTATTTTGTTATCGACATTTGCAAATGCCTCTGTTGAAACTCAGCTATCACAATGTGCTGCGGTACCAGACAAACTGGATCGTCTTGTCTGTTACGACAACCTCTCCGCGTCATTAGTAACAAACAGCGTCACCAGTGTTAGTTCGGCACCAGAAACCATTGCCGTCGCCGCCTCAGCAACCGTTGTCACCAGTACCGCAAATGCACAAAAAAACGCTATTGAAGAGTTTGGCAATATCAAGAATGACAAAGCGGGGCAAGAGGTTGTGGTCATCAATCTAACCGTAGATAAAGTCACCAAAGATCCATATGGCGCGCTTAAAATTCAATTTGATAACGGTCAAGTTTGGAAACAAACTGATTCACGCTCTTTCAAACTCAAGCCAGAACAACAAGTCTATATTGAGAAAGCAGCCCTTGGATCTTTTATGTTAGGCACAAAAGATCGTAACACCACCATTCGGGTTAAACGTCTTAAATAATGCCGCAGTTTATGGACATTGCTGTCAATCTCATTGGCAGCAGCTTAGAAAAAGATCTTCACGAGGTTGTAGCAGCCGCTAATCATGTTGGCGTCTCCTCTATGGTTGTTGTCGGCAGCCACATTGAAGAGAGTGAGCAAGCGATTGCGCTATGCAATTCATTTTCAGGAACGCTCTATAGCACAGCAGGTGTTCATCCGCATCATGCGAGTGAATGGACGTCCCAAAGCTGTCATCGCATTAAGCAACTAAGCTTATCTCAATGTGTCGTTGCCATTGGAGAATGCGGTCTGGACTATAATCGAGATTTCTCACCGAGAGCCAAACAAAGGCAGGCTTTTGCCCAGCAACTTGATCTGGCAGTTGAGCTAAAAATGCCAGTATTGATGCATGAACGAGACGCTCATACAGATTTCCTCACCATATTAAAAGAATACCGCTCAGCATTACCCGCGGCGCTATTGCACTGTTTTACAGGGAACCGGGAAAGTCTAGAGGCTTATCTAGAACAAGACTTACACATAGGGATCACCGGCTGGGTGTGTGATGAACGTCGAGGTCAGGAGCTAGCCGAGCTAGTGCCATTTATTCCTGACAATCGTATTGTAATTGAAACTGATAGCCCCTATTTATTGCCAAGAAGCATGCGACCAAAACCGAAATCAAGTAAGAACCAACCTAAATACTTACCTTATATCGCTGAGTATATTGCGAATCTTCGTGGGCAACAGATTGATGATTTTGCACTACAAACTTATCAAAACAGCCGTTCCTTTTTTGGTTTAACGTATTAATGCGGCTATTCATTCGTTTTATAGCCATCGCGATGCTTTTTATATCAAGCTGTACAAACGCCGAAAACATCTTAACGCTCGATAGCCATACCCCTACAGAGCAAGCCTTAAATGACTGGGTCTATTACACACCAGTAACGCCAAACACGGACGTATTCCAAGTCAGCCAGTTGTCATCAACACGTTGGGATAAATTCACGCCGGATATTATTCGCGGTCTAAGTAACAAGCAATTTTGGGTCAAGTTTAGCGTGCACAGCAGCGGTTCTTTTGTAACCCATAGAATATTATCAATAACCAACCCCCACTTGGATCTGATTGAGTTATATCACTTCAATCGACACCGTTTAGTCAACAAAGTCGTTATGGGTGACAGTATCCCTTTCTCTCGAAGGCCCATTGTTAGTAATGATTTTTCGTACCCGTTTAGCAGTAAAAATAATGATTTTCATACCTTTTACTTAAAAATAAGCACTGCGGGGTCTTCAAGTATTCCACTCACGCTTTGGACCGATAACGCCTACTATCAAAGTGCTGAGCAGCAATCATTACTCTATGGCTTCCAAATAGGTGTCTTAACAGCGATTGGGATTTTCAGCCTCTTTATTGCCATTAGCTCACACTCATTTAGTTACACCTATTATGCAGGTTATGTGCTCTCTTTGACGCTATTTGTCGCCGCTTTACACGGTATCGCCTTTCGTTTTATTTGGCCTAATTTACCGATAGTACAAACGTTTATTTTGCCTGTACTATTATGTTTATCGATGGCATTTGCCTTTCTGTTTTCAGAGAAAGTCATGCAGCTTAAGTACCATAGCCAGCCGATGCTACGGATTTGCCGGGTCGGTGCGGCCATTTCAATTTTCCTGCTTTTTATTGGATTATTACTCGACTACAACCTAGCGCTAAAAATGGATGTCTGCGTAGTCATGCTCAGCAGTTTAATACTGATGTATATCGCACTTGTTCAAGGATTTAGAGGCCATAAACTGGCTAAGTTATTCGCTATTGGCTGGGCCTGTATGATGCTAGGAGCCTTAATTTCCGGCATGATGTATATGGGTTATATCGAACTTGAGCTGCAAGCTAATACTCCCTTCATGCTTGGATTAAGCTTCGAAATTCTATTCATGGCGGCACTACTAGCGATACGCTATAACGATGAACGCCTGTCTAAACTGCAGATCCAGAAAGAAGCGTTAATTCAAGCAGAAAGAGTGAAAATAACCCGAGAAGATGCACTTCGAATAGAGGCTCGAAGTAGCGAGCAACTTGGAAAGATGGTTCAAGAGCGAACATTAGAATTAGAAATTGCACTAAGAGAGCTCAACGAAGCAAATCAAAAGCTGACGGAACAAACTACGATTGATAGCCTTACAGGTGTAAAAAATAGAAATTCGTTTGATAAGCGTATCCTTGCAGAAGGCCGCATAAGCCGTCGACAACAAACGCCAATGGCTATCCTCATGCTAGATATAGACCACTTTAAGTCGATTAATGACACTCATGGACACCTTGCCGGCGACCAAGCCTTGCGAGTTATCGCTGATGAACTTAAGCGAAAATTAAAGCGACCAACCGATCTGGTATCACGTTTTGGTGGTGAAGAGTTTGCTATTATATTACCGAATACGAATCAAGAAGGCGCCCTGCAAGTTGCTGAGACCATAAGGAAAGCTATTTTTGAATTACCGATTAGTTGGGGAAAAATAACCATTCCTCTAACCGTCAGTATTGGAGTGAGCGTTGAAATCGTTTCATCCGAACAACATACAACATTGTTATTAGACCAAGCCGATAAAGCACTTTATCGCGCAAAGAACGAAGGGCGTAATCGCGTTATGCTATACAGCCCTGAGCAAGATTGAGCCCTGAGCAAAATTGACATCATCAAAAAGTCTGGAGTCGAATGTGAATATTATTACTAGTGCCTACCCACAGCGTAGAATGCGTCGTATGCGCAAACATGAGTTTAGTCGTCGTCTCATGGCTGAAAACCAACTCTCTGTAAATGACTTAATTTATCCGATGTTTGTGCTGGAAGGGAATAATCGTACAGAGCAAGTTGCTTCTATGCCTGGTGTAGAGCGCCTTTCAATTGACCTACTGCTTAAAGAAGCGGCAGAATTAGTTGAACTTGGGATCCCACTTATTGCACTATTTCCTGTCACGCCTTCAGAGAAGAAAACCCTGATGGCTGAGGAAGCTTATAATGCCGACGCGCTAGCACAACGTGCCGTGCGTGCATTGAAAGAGGCTTTCCCACAGCTAGGCGTGATGACTGACGTCGCACTGGACCCGTTTACCACTCATGGTCAAGATGGCATCATTGATGAAACTGGCTATATCATCAATGACATCACTACCGATATTTTAGTTAAACAGGCACTTTCTCATGCTGAAGCCGGTGCTGATATTATCGCACCTTCAGATATGATGGATGGCCGTATTGGTGCTATTCGCAAAGCGCTTGAAGCCGCTGGTTATGTCAACACACAGATCATGGCATACTCTGCCAAGTATTCATCAAACTACTATGGTCCTTTCCGTGATGCAGTCGGTTCAGCGGGTAATCTCAAGGGTGGCAACAAGCATAGCTATCAAATGGATCCTGCTAACAGTGACGAAGCACTGCATGAAGTTGCTCTCGACATTCAAGAAGGCGCAGACATGGTAATGGTTAAGCCTGGTATGCCTTATCTTGATATCGTCCGTCGCGTTAAGACTGAGCTTGCCGTGCCAACGTTTGCTTACCAAGTCAGTGGTGAATATGCGATGCATATGGCCGCGATTCAAAATGGTTGGTTAGCTGAAAAAGCGATTGTAATGGAGTCATTACTTTGCTTTAAACGTGCGGGTGCAAATGGCGTCCTGACTTACTTTGCCAAGCGCGCTGCGCAGTGGTTAAAAGAAGATAAATAACCGTTTATAGATGCAGAAATGCCACTCCCTAGCGAGTGGCATTTTTATTTCTAACGTCAAATCCCCCCTATAAAGTTCAATATTTCGGTTCCACTTTTAGAGCTTAGTCTCTATTGTGTGACTCCTGCCACTAAACGAACAATCATGCAGTGATCGATATAACAGTCCTTCTAGCCCATGCTTCACCCATTAGTTAAGACATGATTGAATAAAGCAGAATTCATTTCTTCTTGCTAGAGGTATAATCATGCACAATAACGTCAAAGCATTGCTTGCCACCACCGTTTTATTTTTTAGTAGCCAAAGTATGGCTAGTGGCGGCTGTGCATTCGAAGGCCAACAAGAGGGCTTTATGGCCACTTGTAGTGAGGAGAAACAAGAAGTGATCTTAACTGGTAGCGTTACAACCGAACAACTCAACGTGCTTGATTGGTTCAATCAAGAATATACTGATTACAAAGCCGACAAAGCAACAGTAGCGCAGTTACAGGCTGTCACTGAGGCAACTGAAATCACCGTTATTATTGGTACATGGTGCCCAGATTGTCACCGTGAAACGCCGCGACTTATTCGTATAATGGAACAGGTAAATAACCCTCTGATCACGGTGAAATACATTGGTGTTGATAGAGCTAAAGAAGATCCAAAAGGCTTGGCTAAACACTATGATTTCTCACGTATACCGACTTTCATCGTTTCACAAAAAGATGAAGAGATTGGTCGTATTGTCGAAAGACCTAAAGTGTCTTTAGAGAAAGATCTCGCGGCCATTTTAAAAGCCTCGTAACTCTACCTTTAAAAACATAAAAAAGGCCGCAAAAAGCGGCCTTTTTATTTACGCGTTATTTAAAACTCGTAACGTGCAACAACCGAAAAGAAACGCTCTTCTTGACGGTCTGTAACCATGCCGTAATCAGGGTTTAATTCAAGCCCTGACGCTGTATCTGCATAGCGTGCTCTTTCTTCATTAATGTTAATTGCCGAATCAGAGTCTAATACATTGTAAACAGTTCCCTTGATGGAGAAGTCACCCTCAAAAATATCGGTCATGTAAGTCAAAGATAAATCGATATTCGTTACCCAAGGCAAGTTACCCGCTTCACCGCGTGGTGCAGGGTTTCCATTTTCATCATAGTGCGACGCTTGATCATAATAACGGCTGATACAGTCATCCCACGGATTACCCGCAGTACAACTACCCACGCCTTCTGGATGCTGTGAGAAATAACTCTGTGGACGACCCGAAGTCACACGCGTTACAAAACCAAAGATAAACTCATCGGTAATGTTATAAGCACCACTGACCTTAAATGCATGTGTATGGTCATTCGGTAAATCACCATTTGAATGATCCATCAAGTCGCCATAATCATAAGAGGTTGTCCAACCTGGATCGGCCTGATTATTATCCGTCTTAACTAAACCTTCGGTATTACCATAGCTATGCGACCAAGTGTACGATGAGTTAATACGTAAATCGTCAGTAACAGCGCCATCAAGTGTGAACTCCATAGCTACATATTTACGCTCAGCTTCAGGCAATGCCATCTCTTCTGCAGTCAAATTCACATTATCGACAGTACCATCGCCATCGAAATCATATGCTATACCCACATCTTCACCAGGATTTAGCAGCACATAGTAAGAGCTCTGACCTACATTATCTTCAATACCTAACTCTTTGAGTTTCTTACTCAATACTGGACCAACATCAGTATCTTCGACGCTGCGGCCTAAGTTACGGTATATACCACGAACACCCGCCGTCATCGTTTCAAATACTTCTTGCTGGTAACCTAACGTAAACTCATCTGAGTACATAGATTTAAGAGAAGATGAAGCGATCAAACCAGGCTCAGTAATTCCTTTTTGACGATACCAACGATCCCTCAGCATTGCCCCACGACTCGGTGAACCATCCCCAGTAATCACTGGATGACCGTCACCATCAACTTGATCAAGCTCTGAATATTCGAACCATTCAATAGAAGATGAGCCCTGAGTAATATTCATATTTGCTGATACAGGTTGAAAATAACGACCATAGGTAGCAAACACTTTTGCGCTACCATCACCAAATAAGTCATAAATAGCTTGGACACGGGGGGCAAACTGATCTTCCATCTCTACGTATGCGCGACCATCTGAGACTGTGTTTTCAAATTCGCTATAACGTAAACCAAGATTTAATACCAAATTGTCAGTCGCCTGCCACGAGTCATTGATATAGAAAGCGGTTGAAGTCACATCAGAATCAGTGAAACGGTTACGTACGCGGCGCTCTACATAGTCTTCGCCCTGAACTTGGCCAGAGTTATCATCCGCACCTGCCGTATAAATTGACCACCAACCTTGAGCATCTCCCATACCATTTTGAGATGAAGAGTAATCAACTTTGACCTTGGTATAATCAACACCAAATTGAATCGCGTGGTTGTCTAAGTCCCAGCTGAAATCAATTCTCGCTTGATCACGTTGATAATGCTCTTCTGATACCGTCGAGTTAGTATGCTGGCTTAATGTCGTAGAACCATTTCGGTAGTCCCATACTCCAGGATTAGTAGAGGCCACGACATTTTCAACATCCTCTTGCACTCGTCCGACAACTGCTGAAACTGAGAATGTATCGGTAAGATAACCGTTGTAGTTCAAACTATAAACTTTACCACCATCTTCACCAGGTGCATCTACGCCTTGCTGTTCACCAACAACATTGGTTTCCCAATCATAAGCGTAAGTCTTATTCGTCCAAGTACGCTTGTTGTTCATGGCAGAAAAGCCAATTGAATGATTTTCTGTCATGTACCAATCAAGTTTAGCAAACCAACGATCTTCTTCGCGTTCACGGTTAGTTTTAGTCGTTTGACCAGCCCAGTCTTGATCTTCGCGTCTTGGCGCAAACAAACCATAGAAGAATAGTGAGTCTTCTATAATTGCTCCGCTCGCCCATAACTGTAACTCTTTAAAGTCATAGCTATCTTGTTGAGTGTTAGTGTCTATTTCACCGCTTGATTGGTATATATTGTCATGAGATGAACGTAATGAAGATGGATCCCAGCGTGCTTCAGCACCAAATTTAAATTCGTTTTCACCCGATTTAGAAACAGCGTTTACAATACCGCCCAATGCACCACCGTATTCAGGGCTCACACCACCCGTTTTTATTTGTGTTTGAGAAATCGCTTCCCAAGGTAGACGAATTGATCCTAAACCCGTACGAATACTCGTTACATTGAGCCCATTAAAATAGTATCCATTTTCAGCGGCTGATGAACCACCAAAACTAGATGCGCCTTTAAAACTATCTCCACCAGGCGCTGCAGTGCCGGGGGCTAGCAGTGCAATACTTTCAAAGCCCGTATTAACAGGCATGGTTTGCAGCTCATCTTGACTAAACGTTAAGCCAGAGGTTGATGAAGCAGTATCGACACGACGGATCATGCTACCCGTTACGGAAATTCGCTCTATATTGTCAGCGCCTGCTTCCGTTAACTGACCATCCAAAATAACCGATTGCCCAATACTGACTCGGACGCCATTTTCTTGATTTTGAACAAAGCCATCTTTACTAATGGTGATGTCGTAATCACCAACAGGGACATTACGCAGCAGGTAATCACCATTGGCGTTTGTTTCAACAGTGAACACTAGCCCTTTAGCTTTGTGCTTAAGTGTAATCGTTGCGTTCGACAAGTCAGCGCCAGTGGCGTTGATGACATGACCTTTAACAATACTAGTATCAGCTGCAATAGCAGCTGGTGCAGAAAACATTAACACTGATCCAACAGCAATCGCTGCGAGTGTCTTTCTCGGCGTAAATCGCTTTAAAGCGTTATTTCCGTCCATAACCTAATTTCCCTTAGTTCTATCTATAGTTATTGTGCAAACTTTTTTGTTTTTTTTAGCGTTGATCGCCAACAACTGAGCTCGCCCTTAATTGCAACATTACACTAACATTGTTAGCATAATGTATACAATTTATTTCATCCATAGATTGCGAGTGGGAATAAAATATTGAAATTATTGGTTTTATTAAGTGAAGTACTTCGAGAATACGTTGAATAATGAAGGGGGAAGTTCTTAAATCAGTCAAAAACATCAATGCAACTAAGAACAATCTGAAATAATACAAAGTTATATGGATTGTTTTGGTGTTCTTGGGAAAGGGTTACAACTTGGATGTTAGCAGAGACTATTTAACCGCAGCGTTGGGCGAGTTGATGCAAAATCCCTTCACGTAAGGCGCCACCTGAAAGCTGTAACGTTTCAATATTAAGCAACTCAAATAAAGCGAGTAAAATAGCAATTCCAGCGGCGAAAGTCGGGGCTCTTTCCGGCTTTAAACCTTCAATGTCGAGCATGGATACGGAGTTTTGTGCCAGAATTTCTTGCTTCAATCTATACAGGACATCCAAGGTTATGGCTGTCGACTCACCTCGAGCGCAGAGCAGCTCAACAACCGACTGTACGCTACCTGAAGCACCTACAACACTATGCCAGCCAAGCCTGCTTAGTTGCTGCTGATATTCTCCCAGTATGTTTTCAACATGGTGTCTAACATGATCAAAATCGGATGGTTGAAAAGGAAATTGGTTAAAGAAGCTATGATTAAAAGTAACGCAACCCATTGGTAAACTGGTTTTTAACAGCACCTTATTACCGTCACCAATAATAAATTCGGTACTAGCACCACCGATATCAATCACTAACCGCCGCCCACGACCTTCAGTCGTCGCAGCCATACCTTGATAGATAAGATCAGCTTCTTCGATACCAGAGATAATACGGATGGGATGAGGTAATACAGTGAGTGCTTGTTGGCAAAAGTCATCAGCGTTGCTGATTTTTCTTAAAGTCGCTGTCGCAATGACCTCGACATTATCCGCTGAGACACCCTCTTTCTTAAGCATTTCAGCGAACATAGCGAGGCAGTCAATGCCTCGCGTCATGACTGACGAATTAAGCAACCCGTCAGCTTCGATCCCTTCAGCTAAACGTACTTTACGTTTATATTTGGCAATAATTTGTGGATGATGACTAACGGTTTTAGCCACCATCATATTAAAACTATTTGAGCCTAACGTTATAGCTGCGTAGCAAGGAGCGCTCATTAAGCGAAATCTCTGTTACGAATGTCTGCGTGTCGTGTCATGACGACGCGGACCACTGTTACGATGCCCGCCTTGTGGACGAGAGCCATTGCGATCACGTGTATTACGCGTATGACTGCTCGGCTTACGGTGAATACGCTTCGGTGCTGGAATATCATCAAGCAGCGCTTCACTATCATATGAGGTTACTGGTACCGAATGCTTAATATAGCTCTCAATCGCAGGCAAGTTTAATGCGTACTCTTCACATGCAAAGCTAACTGACACTCCCTTCTTACCTGCGCGACCAGTACGACCAATACGGTGCACGTAATCTTCACAGTCATCAGGTAGATCGTAGTTATATACATGCGAAACATCAGCAATATGTAGACCTCGAGCAGCAACATCTGTTGCGACCAAAACATCTATTTCACCGTTAGTAAACTGCTCCAGAATACGTAAACGCTTCTTCTGTGGCACATCACCGGTCAGTAAACCAACACGATGTCCATCACCTTCAAGCCATGACCACACTTTTTCACAGCTGTGTTTAGTGTTAGAGAAAACAATCGCCTTTTCTGGCCAATCTTCCTCAAGCAGTGAGAGTAGAAGTGGCATCTTCTCTTCCATAGATGGATAGAAGATCTCCTCTTTAATATTCTTCGAGGTTTTCTCGTCTGGTTCGACTTCAACTTTCACAGGCTCATTCATATGGTCGTAAGCCAGCTCTTGCACTTTCATTGAAAGCGTGGCTGAAAACAACATATTTAAGCGCGATTTAGCATCAGGCATACGTCTAAACAAGAAACGAATATCTTTAATGAAGCCCAAGTCGAACATACGATCCGCTTCATCAAGCACAACCGCTTGAATCGCACTTACGTTAATAACACCTTGGCGAACATAATCGATAATACGACCCGTGGTGCCAATTAAGATATCAATACCTTTATCAAGCACTTTACGCTGTGCGTCATAGCCTTCACCGCCATAAACGATACCGACTTTAAGGCCAGTATGTTTAGCAAGTAAGTTGGCATCTTTAGCGATTTGAATCGCAAGCTCACGTGTTGGCGCCATAATGATGGCTCGTGGCTGACTGATCTGACGATCAGCAGGAACGGGTTCAGTTAATAGGTGATTAAACGTGGCGACTAAAAAGGCAAGGGTTTTACCTGTACCCGTTTGCGCTTGCCCTGCTATATCTTTTTTCTCTAATAAAATCGGCAATGATAATGCTTGAATAGGCGTACAAAAATCAAAGCCTACTTCGTCCAGTGCCAGTTGTACTTCTTTCTGTAGCGGGAAGTCGGCAAACTTTTTTGTAGATAAATGTGTATCGCTCATAGCGCAGGCTTACCTGTAAAAGGTTGCAATAAGGAACTCGATCGTTTGAAATAACGGTAGAATTGTTATCGCTGAAAATTGGGGCTCACTCAGAGAAACGGTTTTCACGGTATTATTAGCATCGGTGACGGAATCACTATTCCCTCTTTTTATTATGATGCTTGGAATTTTAGCGTGTATTAAACGTTCTCTATAGGGCGAACTAAATACGCTTTTAGGCGTTAGTCGTCGTCGACTTAGGCTCACTATGCCTACAATTGATCGACTTGTCTAAAGCGTTTTACGATCGCTTCGAGTGGCGTCTTTAATAAATGATTAACTTTAATAGCTTGAAAAGCTATTTTACCGACCCAATATACAGGTTAAGCCATTAACAAACCAGCAATGGCAACCAAACTGGAGAACAACATGAGCGACAAGATTGTATACTTAAGCGACGATAGCTTCGAAAATGACGTAATTAACTCTGAACTACCAGTTCTGGTTGATTTTTGGGCAGAATGGTGTGGTCCTTGTAAAATGATTGCCCCAATCTTAGATGACGTAGCTGAAGAGTATGCAGGCAAGATCACTGTTGCTAAGTTAAACGTTGACCAAAACAACGTATCACCGGCTAAATACGGTGTTCGTGGCATTCCAACTTTGCTTTTATTTAAAGCGGGTGAGTTAGCGGCAACGAAAGTAGGCGCACTTTCAAAAACTCAACTAAGAGAGTTTATCGACGGACAACTGTAAGACTTTAGAGGCTAAACCTGCCCACTAAAGCTAGATTGAGTGATTCCCGACACAGCTTCAACAAGAAAATGTGTCGGGTTTAATTAAATTTCTAGACGCCCTGCCTTGTTAGTGCTACTTTAATAACCAAAGAGATTCTAACTAACCCACTTCCCGCTATCCGATCGATACTCAATAAGCTTCATACCCATTGATCTAAGATGGCATAGTCACGTGAAAACAAGACCCCCCAAGATGAATTTATCAGAATTAAAAGACACACCGATTTCAGATTTAGTACAACTAGCCCAAGACATGAAGCTAGAAAATATGGCCCGCGCTCGTAAGCAGGACATCATTTTCTCAATCCTAAAGGCCCACGCGAAAAGCGGTGAAGATATTTTCGGTGGTGGTGTATTAGAGATTTTGCAGGACGGTTTTGGTTTCTTACGTAGCTCTGATGGGTCTTATTTAGCGGGTCCTGATGATATTTATATCTCACCTAGCCAAATTCGTCGCTTCAACATGCGTACTGGTGACAGCATTTTTGGCAAGATTCGCCCGCCAAAAGAGGGCGAACGTTATTTTGCTCTGCTAAAAGTTACCGAAGTTAACTTCGATAAGCCTGAAAACTCTCGCAACAAGATCCTTTTTGAAAACCTAACGCCACTGCATGCTGAAGAACGTATGCGTATGGAACGTGGTAATGGTTCTACGGAAGATATCACTTCACGTATTTTGGACCTATGCTCTCCTATCGGTAAAGGTCAACGTGGTTTGATTGTTGCGCCGCCAAAAGCGGGTAAGACGCTATTATTGCAAAATATGGCGCAAAGCATTGCTTATAACAATCCAGATGTTGTGCTAATGGTACTGCTCATTGACGAACGTCCTGAAGAAGTTACCGAAATGCAACGTATGGTGAAAGGTGAAGTTATTGCTTCTACTTTCGATGAGCCAGCAAGCCGTCACGTACAAGTGGCTGAGATGGTCATTGAAAAAGCTAAGCGTCTTGTAGAGCACAAGAAAGATGTTGTTATCTTACTCGACTCTATTACTCGTCTTGCTCGTGCATACAACACTGTGATCCCATCATCAGGTAAAGTTCTTACTGGTGGTGTTGACGCTAATGCTCTGCATCGTCCTAAGCGCTTCTTTGGTGCAGCTCGTAACATCGAACATGGCGGCAGCTTGACTATTATCGCCACTGCGTTGGTTGATACAGGCTCTAAGATGGACGAAGTTATTTACGAAGAGTTTAAAGGTACTGGTAACCAAGA
Organism: Shewanella sp. GutDb-MelDb; assembly: GCF_002836075.1. Taxonomy (NCBI): domain Bacteria; kingdom Pseudomonadati; phylum Pseudomonadota; class Gammaproteobacteria; order Alteromonadales; family Shewanellaceae; genus Shewanella; species Shewanella sp. GutDb-MelDb. The sequence continues at coordinate 86,707 of NZ_PJBM01000257.1, forward strand.
GTTACACCTTTCTCGTAAAGCCGCTGAAAAACGTGTATTCCCAGCCATTGATTTCAATCGCTCTGGTACGCGTCGCGAAGAGAAACTCACTACAACAGATGAACTTCAGAAAATGTGGATCTTGCGTAAAATCTTGCACCCAATGGATGAAGTCACTGGTATGGAATTCTTAATCGACAAATTGGCTATGACCAAAACGAACGAAGAATTTTTCACAGCAATGAAACGCGCTAAGACCTAACTCTACTAAGATCTAGCTCTAACGTCTCAACTGCTAAAAAACCGCATTTATGCGGTTTTTTTATGTCCATTTTTTATGGTTATTCCTGCACGCTGTTATTTTCACAATCGGTCTAGTATTTTCCGCATAAAGACTCTTACCAGTCCAAACGATGCATCTTGCTCCTCTCCCACAATCGACCAGCCATGTTTGACATAGAATTTGAGCGCTTGCTCATTGCCTTTAAAGATTTCTAACCGCAGGTGTTCATAACCTTCATCTCGTTGCATACTCTCAACCTGCGCTAATAGATACTCCCCTAAACCGGTTTGCTGTAATTGAGGATGGATCATCAAGAGATGGATGAATCCCTCTTCAGCAGCGCAGAAGCCTTGTATTTTTCCATCCACCTCAAGCAGCATGATATTTTCAAGATGTTCAATAATCTCTTTGTCTGAACCACCACCATTGATAAACCAGTCAACGCCTTCATCACCTAAGAAGGAACGATAACACTTGTCTATCGTCTCTCTCGCTAACGTCTTTATAACGTCTAAATCTGCGGCATCGGCTTGCCTAACTTTTGTCATTGGTTGCCTGTCAGGAATGTCTTTAATCAACCTGCTATTTGTCCGTGCCAACCACGCTTTTGAGCGCACCCTTAACATATCTCTGAGTAGTAATACCACCGGCGTCACATGCTCTCGGCCAGGACAAACAAGATAGAGGTCGGCCTCTTCACCAACGTAATCCGTTAGCATAGGCACTAATCGCCCTGATTCAAGATCATCCGTTAAATCAAGGCAGGACTTAAACACCACCCCTTGGCCAGCCACAGCCCAGCGCCGTGCAACATCAGCATCGTTGCAGGTTCGATTAGACGTCACTCGCACCTTATATTGCTGACCCTCTTTGCTGAAAAACCATTGATCATGCGTGCGCTCATCTAACATAAAGAACAAGCAGTTATGTTGCTGCAGCTGCTCTAAATTATTAACCGCTCCCATGCGCTCGATATACTCAGGAGAAGCACATAGTACTCGCGTGGAGTCACAAATTTTAAAGGCCACCAGCGATGAATCTTTGGGTTTACCAGAGCGTAATGCGACATCAATTTTGTCTCGATAAAAATCAGACAAGTTATCGCCAATATGAAGACGAAGTTTGAGTTCCGGGTACTCGGATAGAAAATCATCGAGCCAAGGTAATATGATATTACGGCCAACATCCGATGGTACGGCTAGACTCACGGTGCCCGAGATCTGGGTCAGGCTCGAGGTAATTGCCCGCTGCCCCATGTCAAGATCAGCTAATGCCGATCGACAATGGATCAGATACCGCTCGCCAGCATCGGTTAGCCTAAGGCTGCGAGTACTGCGAATAAACAAGGTTGTACCTAGCTCTTTCTCTAACCTTTTAAGGCCTGCACTTGCCACCGCAGAAGAGATATCCAGCTCAACCGCGGCGCCCGTCAGGCTGCCACAATCAGCGACTCTCACGAAAAGAGTTAGATCATTTAGCTGCATTATCAATTATTCCTTTATAAACGACCGACCATTACTAATACTTTATTGTATTAAATCACCACGTTTTTACCAATAAAAATTCTACTTAATCAGAGCATCACTGTTAGTGATTTTTATATCAGCCAAAAAAAAGCCTGCAAGTGCAGGCTTTAATGTTTAGCGTCTTTAGTCCCCCACAAGAGTCGATAGCCATGGGGTTCGAGCACTTTTTTCAACCCATAAACCTAAACTAAAGTGACTGCCATTTTTCGTCTTAGATAGGCAATCTGCTGCATATGCGGCAGGTCCTTAGGGCAATTATCTTGGCACCCTAGCAAAGTCATGCAGCCAAAGACACCGTCTTGGTTACCAATCACATGATAATAATCTTCAAGCTCACGACCGTCACGGCTATCAAGCTCAAAACGCGCAAGTTTCATCATGCCCACGGCACCAACAAAGGTTTCGCGCATCTGTTTAGTGGCACAGGCTGATACACATACACCACACTCTACACACCGTTCTAGCTCGTAGAGTTTGGCTGCTTCTACAGGGTCCATCGGCGCTTCTAAGCGGTGAACATCCAAATCATCACTGATGGGATGTAGCCACAACTTTAAACGCTCAGCCAGCTCGCGCATAAACTTGCCGGTATTGACCGACAGATCACCAATCAATTCAAACCCAGGTAGCGGCATCAACATGATGTCACCTTTCGGGTATTTGCGGGTTAATGTTCGGCAAGCCAACGTCGGAAAACCGTTAATGACCATAGCGCAACTGCCACAAATACCTGCTCGGCACACAAAATCAAATTGCAACGAGGTATCTTGTTCTTCACGTAAACGGTTAAGCGCAATAAAGACCGTCATACCCGGTGTTTCTTCAAGCTGGTACTTCACCATTTTAGGCTTATCGCCCGGTTCTTGTGGATCATAACGGAATATATTAAAGGTTAACATCCGCCCTTTTGTGGCTTCTGGGCTCATTTCGCCTCTCCTGCAACTTGCTGATCTAACATTTCACTCAAACGCTCATTCTTAGGTATTAATGACTCAGGCACCTCAAATGGCATTAAGGCATTTTGTCTTTCGTGCCTATCGGCATCATCACCTAACTGACTCAATATCTCAGTGATCTGCTGCTCGCGCTTGCCCGTATCAGGATGCGCTATCGCATTGTTAATACCATAACCACGGTAGCCAGGCGGTAACTCCATCTTCATTACATCCAACTGCTCATATTCCAGCGTCGGCGATAACGCTTCTGCGTTTGGCCAGCTTGCCAAAGTGCGGTTTAGCCAGTCTTTATCGTTACGCTGCGGGAAATCTTCACGAGCGTGTGCTCCGCGGCTCTCAGTACGTGCTGCAGCGCCAGCAGCAACCGTTAGCGCAACTTTCAGCATACGTTTAACACGCAGTGCTTCTACAAGCTCTGGGTTAGCGTGGCGCTTCTTACATTTAAGGCCTAATGCTTGAGCACGCTTAAGTAACGCTTGTAGCTCGTTAACGGCTTTTTCAAGCTCAGGGCCATTACGGAAGATGCCCACGTAATCCATCATGATCCGTTGCATCTGCTTTTTCAGTTCAAACGGACTTTCAGTCCCTTCACCATCGACTAAGTCATCAATCTCGCTTTGCACTTTGCCAACAAAAGACTCAACCAGACCAGTATCAATCTCTAAGGTATTTTGCTGGCAGAAATCAGCCACGTACTTGCCGATAATCATGCCGCCAACGACCGTTTCAGCAAGAGAATTACCACCGAGTCGGTTAAAGCCGTGCATATCCCAACAAGCGGCTTCACCTACACTAAACAGGCCTTTTAACTGCGGATTCTGCCCTGTTGAATCGGTACGGATACCCCCCATTGAATAATGTTGAGTCGGGCGTACTGGGATCCACTCCTTAGCAGGATCGATACCTAAAAAGTTCTCACAGATCTCTTTCACTTCACGCAAGTTAGTTTCAACATGCTTACGGCCAAGCAGGGTAATATCAAGCCATAGATGCGGTCCATAAGGGCTATCAACGCCTTTACCTTTGCGCATATGTTCGGTCATACGGCGCGACACTACATCACGTGATGCCAACTCTTTCTTTTCAGGCTCATAGTCTGGCATAAAGCGGTGACCATCTTTATCTCGCAATAAGCCGCCGTCACCACGACAACCTTCTGTCGTTAAGATCCCGACGGGTACGATGGCTGTAGGATGGAACTGCACCGCTTCCATGTTACCCAACTTGGCAACACCGGTTTCAAGCGCAAGTGCTTGGCCTATCCCTTCACAGATAATGGCATTGGTTGATACTTCATAAATTCGGCCGTAACCACCGGTGGCTATCGTGGTCGACTTAGCGACATAAGCACGTAGTTCTCCGGTCACCAGACAGCGTGCTACTACGCCATGGCAGCGCTTACCATCATGGATAAGCGATAAGGCTTCCATGCGCTCATGCACCGGGATATCCATCGATATCGCTTTGTTATCGACGGCATATAGCAGTGAATGACCGGTACCATCAGCCGTGTAACAGGTACGCCATTTTTTAGTACCACCAAAGTCACGGGCATTAATTAAGCCATGCGCAACTTCAGCCTCTTCGAGGGTGACTTTCTCGGCGTTAACCACCACTTGTCTTGGGCCTGCCGTAACGCGTGTCCAAGGTACGCCCCAATTCGCCAACTCACGGACTGCTTTAGGGGCACAATGAGCAAACATACGTGCCACATCTTGATCGCAACCCCAATCAGATCCTTTTACCGTATCTTGGAAGTGCACATCTTCATCATCTCCCATACCTTTCACGGTATTGCCCAGACTTGCTTGCATGCCACCTTGCGCCGCAGCCGAATGCGACCGTTTAGCAGGGACTAATGACAATACAACAGTATCTAGCCCACGCTCTTTTGAGGCGATGGCGACGCGTAATCCAGCAAGTCCAGCGCCGATCACTAACGAATCGGTATATATCAGTTTCACACGTGCTCCTTAAGCGGGTACAGAGTCAATTTATGGTTCTTACATTCAAATATTTGATTTACACAGCATTGTGCTAATAAGTGCTTTCGACTAACCATTTGCGTAAGGCAAAAAGGCCAGCAATGAAGCAATACCCACCACAATAAAGATGGCACTGATAATGCTTTTTATTTTTTTCAGCCTGCTACGACTATTGAGATCTCTGACGGCACCCCACTTAACCGCAACACGATATACACCAATGGCTGCATGCAGTTCAACGCAAAAGAGTAAAGGTAAATACAGTAACCATACGCCCTGTTGCCAAATTCTATCCGCACTGCCATAGGGCCCTATGGTTTCCGGTGCAGCGCCAATGAGCCACAAATGCACTGGCAGTAGCAAAAAAATCACCACGCCAGTAACGGCTTGCCAAACCCATAAACGAGTGTCGCCGTGGTTCACCATGCTGAGTTGCTGCTTTAGCGCTTTTTGTTGACGTAGGTTGAGCGGCATTTTGTGCGCCGCAACCAAAACGTGAACCAATACGATAGCGGCAATAACAACAGCGATGACCGTCACCACCCAAGGGTAGCCATGACCGTCAGCCGTTAAAAAACTCAGTTCCATGGTTTTAGCGACCCATGTCATCGCATCTTTACCCAATAATATGGATGACACCAATAATAGGTGCGTCCACAAAAATACCGCTAGCACTACCCCACTGGCGCTTTGGCTTATATCAAGCCAACCACTCAATTTACCGCGATTGTTTATTATTCTCATTCGCTTCCCTATCCATGTTGTTGAATTTTCGCTTAAAGACACTGTAACCAATGTCGCTCACAAATAACTTCCCAACAGTGAGGTAGATCAACAAAAAAGTAATTAATCCAGCGATACCTAATTTATCGATTAATAAAATATGGCCGTAACTAACTAGGGCGATAAGCTTCAACGGGCAAGCTCAAATCACTGCCAATGATTAGATAAGATATAAGACTCATAAGACCAATGACGATAAGATAAATAATCAAGCCTTTAGCCAGCTTACGCAGCCCCGTACGTTTAGTGGTTAAACCCCACTTAACTGCCACGCGATAAAGTCCTATCATCGCGTGGATCACCACAGCAGGTAGCAGTAAGGCGTATAGCAACCAAGCATTTTGGTTGTAGACTCTGTCAGCCGAAAGATGAGGACCTATTTCTGGATTGGCTATCATGGTAAAGAGGTGTACAGGCACAAGGAAGAACAACACAAAGCCCGTAATCAGCTGCCAGAACCACGCATGGCTGTCTTTATGATTAATCACTGACATATGACGTCTAAGTGCACGCCACTGCCCTATTTGCGCAGGGAAACGACGTAAAGCCACTGCCGCATGCGCCATCACCACCAGTAACATAAACACCGAAAAAACCTTAGTGACAATCGGGAAGCCATGTCCCGTTGAGCTAAACATGCCCCCTTCGAGAAACTGCACTACGGTATAAAACGCCTCTTTACCAAGTAAAATGCTAGATTCAAAATGTAGATGAGCTAATAGAAAGCAGCCCATCAATACACCGGTGATGCTTTGTATTTTGTCCGCTTTAGCTGATGCGGGATGTCCGGTTGCGCTTACGTAGGATGCTAACATAGTAGTTATCTTGTTTATCTTATGCCTAGTCGTGGGATTTACACTCTAGCAACTTGTTAATCACCTCGTTGAAACTGCATTTTCAATCGTGATCTTGCTCACGCTCTTTCAAGTGAGTATTAGAGTAAGATCACAAACAAGGCATAAAACACAGAACAGCGGTAATACCTTTTAACCAATGATTTTCAGCTACTTGAAGCAACATTTCAAACAAAACAATCTAAACGTTCTCCTGAGGGATACTGTTATTACAAGCGGACTATAAGTCACTAATTGCTCAAGTAAAACAGTGACTAATTGCCATAGAGTCCTGCACCTGATTTAAGCTTAACGAAATACCCAACTCACTTCAAAACGCTGGTTTCAGAGCTCAAGTAGGATAGCTGAACAAGGCAATGATTGAGATAATGGTTATTCCCTTTTCGACATGCTGAATACTGCATTCTGAGGTCGTTTGGGTATACAATACGTCGATATATCTAGCTAACGAGAATTATCATGCCTTGGATCCAACTAAGAATTGATACCGACGGCCCTCACGCAGACGCACTTAGCGATCAGCTGATGGAAGAAGGGTCAATTTCCATTACCTTCGAAGACGGTAAAGACACCCCGATCTATGAACCCACTTTGGGTGAAACACCACTGTGGAGTCACACGGTCATCATTGCACTCTTTGAGGCCGATCACGATTTAGCACCTGTGGTTGAGCGTCTAAAACTGCTGCCTTATTTAGGTAAAAACTTCGGCCATAAGATAGAGCAAGTTGAAGACAAAGACTGGGAACGTGAATGGATGGATAACTTCCACCCAATTAAGTTTGGTGACCGCCTTTGGATCTGTCCAAGCTGGCGTGAGATCCCAGATCCAACCGCGGTCAACGTGATTTTAGATCCCGGCCTTGCCTTCGGCACAGGTACTCACCCAACCACCGCTTTATGTTTAGAGTGGCTAGATGGACTCGACTACCGCAATAAAGACGTCATCGACTTTGGTTGTGGCTCAGGCATTCTCGCTGTCGCTGCGCTCAAGCTAGGGGCTGAACGTGTCACAGGCATCGATATCGATTACCAAGCAATTGACGCATCTAAAGCCAATGCAGAGCGTAACGGCGTGCAAGACAGGCTTTCGCTGTATCTGCCAGAAGACCAACCCGCAGATCTGCAAGCAGACATCTTAGTGGCAAACATTCTTGCAGGCCCATTACGTGAATTAGCGCCATTAATTGCTGATAAAGTGTTGCCAGGCGGCCAACTTGCCCTTTCAGGTCTACTAAAAGAACAAGCTGAAGAAGTTTCAGCCTTTTATAGCAAATGGTTCGACATGGACGAGCCTGCTCACAAAGACGACTGGAGCCGCTTGACAGGGATACGCAAATAACGGTAATACGCGGCGCACTCTGCGCCGCGACAGACTTCTCACCTAGCAAAAGTCAAGAAAAAAAGTTGCCCTCAGGTCATTTATTGACCTTTTCACAGGCTTGAAAAAGGCGTACTATAGCGCCCCTTTGACGAGCAAGGTGATTTGATAAATGCAGATTGGACCCTATCGACTGAAAAATCAGCTGATCGTGGCCCCAATGGCAGGTGTCACGGACCAGCCCTTTAGAAATCTTTGTATTCGTTATGGCGCAGCCATGGCGGTTTCAGAGATGCTTTCATCTAATCCTGATGTTTGGGATACCGATAAAAGCCGCTTACGTATGACACACGTAGGTGAAGACGGAATACGTTCGGTTCAAATAGCCGGTTCAGACCCTGAATTAATGGCGAATGCCGCTGTTGTGAATGTGCAACAAGGCGCTCAGATCATTGATATCAATATGGGCTGTCCAGCAAAAAAAGTGAATAGAAAGCTAGCAGGCTCCGCTTTGTTGCAAGATCCACAGCAAGTAGAATTAATTCTACGTGCCGTAGTAGCAGCAGTTGATGTGCCTGTGACACTAAAAATTCGAACGGGGTGGGCTCCAGAGCACAGGAATGGTGTTCATATCGCCCAGATTGCAGAAGATTGTGGCATTGCTTCGTTAGCCGTTCACGGCAGAACAAAACAGTGCATGTACAAAGGCAATGCCGAGTACGACACGATTAAAGCAATTAAAAAACAGATCTCGATACCTGTCGTCGCTAATGGAGATATTTTAACGCCAGAGAAAGCACGCTTTGTGCTGGATTATACTGGTGTGGATGCTTTGATGATAGGCCGGGGCGCTCAAGGACGGCCTTGGATATTTAGGGAAATCCAACATTACTTGGACACAGGTAATAAGCTAGCGCCCGTTGAGATGGATGAAAAGCGTCAATTGATGCTGGAACACCTTAAACTGCTTTACGCATTGTATGGCGATTATAAAGGCATCCGTTTCGCAAGAAAGCACGTTGGATGGTATCTAAACCAAGAAACACAACGCGCTTTTCGAGCTGAGTTTAATCAGCTTGTGACCGTTGAAGAACAATGTTCCATGGTGGAACACTATTTTGATGAATTTGCAGCAAATAAATAAAGAGCAGAATACGAATGTTTGATCAAACAACTCACACTGAAGTTCACCCACTGACTGTTGGCAAAATCGAAACCGCAAGTGGCGCAATCAAGCCACAGTTATTACGCGATGCAGTAAAGCGTGCGGTAACAAACTTTTTCGCTCAGATGGACGGGCAAGAAGCTGAAGAAGTATATGAAATGGTGTTAAGCGAAGTTGAAGCTCCGCTGCTAGATATCATTATGCAACATACTCGCGGCAACCAAACTCGTGCTGCAAACATGCTAGGTATCAACCGTGGTACTTTGCGTAAAAAATTAAAAAAATACGGCATGAACTAAGACTCACGTCTTAATATGTTGTATCGAAACGGGCTTTCCAGCAATGGGAAGCCCGTTTTTGTTGATATGTACCCCCATATGTACCCCCGTTGTTTTGTAGCCTAAAGCTCATAACCCTCTTTTCATACTCAATACAGTATTTCTAACATAGCCTCTCAACCAGCTGATTAAGTTCATTCCACCTTCGATCCCCGAAAATTTTATTTTCTAATTTCCTTAGATAAAAATACCTGCTCAATACAAATGGAAATCAGGAAATACCAATGAAACAAGTAGATTTAAGCGTCGCAGATGTTTTTTCAGCAGGTAATTTGAAACTTGACAGATTTGTCAAAGAAAAGGAAAGACTGCAAATAACAGCCCTTAGCAGACCCCATGCCTTCCAACTGGAAAGAAATGGCGAGTTCCCTAGTCGTAGACGTATTTCTAAACGCTCTGTCGCATGGCGACTATCAGATTTGTTAGAGTGGGTAAACTCACGAAGCATCGTTATCAGCCAAACAGAGAAAGGAGCGTCATGATGGCTTCTTCAATCAAATTAACAGGGTTCGTTCAAGTAGATTTAGAACCACTGATAACAATCAAGCAAATGTGTAAGAAACTGGATATAAGTCGGAGCACACTGTATCGGCGGGTTAAAGCAGGTCGAGTAATCTCACCAGTGATGAAAAACAACCGAACTATTGGTTGGAACCCTGAGCTAATACAAGCATACACAACGGTCTAATGATTCAAGCTGGTGGCCATGAGTGATGACCACCAGCTAGCTCAAACCAAACTCCAAGCTCTTGCAAAATCAATTCAAAACCCTTCAGTTCCCAAAAATTTTATTTTCATTTTTAAATTAAACACAATCATTACTTCAACCCAATAAGCCAATTGAAAACGAGGTAATACAAATGAAAACAAGCCTATTCACACCCCCTTCCCACGATAATTCTCAAGATCCAATAATCAAAGAGCCACTGCGCAAATTTATAACTGCAGTCAGTCGATCTCACGCCTTTCAACTTGAACGCCAATCGCTGTTTCCAAACATATAGATTTAGGCGATAACTCCATAGGTTGGAAGCTGAGCGAAATACTTGCTTGGGTTCACTCTCGCCCAGTGGTGACATTTGAACAAGGAGGGGCTGACAATGACTAAACCCGCAGATAAAAAAAGCTATAAGAAAATAAGACTATGTCAGTTAGTCGCAGCAACCCATACCGTTGAACCAGCACTGACAACAGCTCAAATTGCCATTCGACATGATGTCGGTGAAAAAGCCATTAGAAATTGGCTAAGACAAGGTTCTGATGCGCCTAAAGCCTTTAAAGACCAGAATAAATGGTATGTAAGTATATCGGAGTATCAAAACTGGGAAGTACGCTCAAAGCGGTAGAGAACACCGATTTGGCTAGGGGCAATACGTTGCCCTTTTTCTAAAGAAAAAATGAAACAAACAGGGCTGTTATAGTGCTTTATCAAACTAAAAAAAACGAAAAAATCGCCTCCAGAGTCAACAGCCGCGCGGCCTTCAAAGCAAGGCACTCACTAAATGAACTAGGTTTTTAATATTATTATGTCTTTAATCTTAAGTAGTACATATGAAATAGAGGATACAGAAGATAATGAAGATAATGAAGAGAAGATAGATCAAGCTATAGACGTTGTTCTGGGTGGGATAATATGGAAAGTAATGTTTTTCACTGAAGGATTAAATCGCAAACTTCTTAATAGCCTATACAAAACTTTGACGACCTATATCTCATGGCACTCAAAGGTTCTAATGATCCGTTTCGATGTATCATTATATGATTCATCACCCCACAATAAAACTATCAGTAAACTTAGAAACTACATGCTGAAGCAACTCAACAAACATTATAACTCAAAGGCTGATTTTGGCTGGGTTAGGGAGCAGAACCAATTTAAAGACATGTGCCATTACCATTGCTTTATATTGTTGGATGGGCAAAAGGTCAGGAGCAGCCACACCTCATTCAATCTAACTAAAAAGGCACAAGAACTAATCATAGACATAAATATCCACTTTCCTAAATATTGTACTTACATGTTGTTACCTAAATCTATAAAGACCATCCAAGCCGCTTTATATAGATTAAGCTATTTATCCAAAAAATCGACTAAAAAAAACAATCCAGCTTTGGCAAAAAGTTATTACTTTAACCGTACAAAGCTCTGATGGATTGGGAGTTAGACTCCCCCCAACTCACGCCCCCCCTAAGTAATCTGTTGCTTTACAACAATAATTGTTACGACATTGTTAACCGTCTTACTGTTTGAGAATAAAGCACTCGTTAATGTGATCACTTGATAGCCCCCCCGCTATCACTTCTATATTAATCATATAGTTATC
>NZ_PJBM01000243.1:0-32909 GCF_002836075.1 Shewanella sp. GutDb-MelDb
AGTATATGAAACCTGCAAATAATCATGGTATTAAACGCGTAATTAGAGCGACTGGATTTTCGATGCAAGGCCTTAAACTTGCGTGGAAACATGAAGCTGCATTCAGACAAGAATTGATACTCGCTATCATTATGTTACCTATAGCGCTATTAGTTGACGTCACCACTGTAGAGCGCATTTTACTGATCTTTGGTTTGTTTTTGGTGCTAATCGTTGAGCTATTAAATTCAGCGATTGAAGCTGTCGTGGACAGAATTAGTGACGAGATCCATCCACTAAGTGGTCAAGCTAAAGATATTGCATCAGCAGCGGTATTTATGAGCTTAGCTTTTTGTGGCTTAAGCTGGGCGCTGATCTTATTGCCTAAATTTATATAACGCTCTTTTCAGTTAAACATGCTCTTTCTGTTAACGACATCTCGCTAGCGAAAGGGCATCTTGTGCCATAGAGACCAATATAAGCCCCTATAACACGTCCACCGTCTGCAAAATCACATCAGAGTTAAGTCACGTTTAGTACACTTTCTGTCATTTCCTCCACAAAACACGCCAAAACTAGTTAAAAATACAGTTTTACTGCAACAGATCAAACAAATTACACATATCTTGAAACAACTTATTCACATTTTGACATATGCTGTTATGCTGTTTCTAATATCTCTAAGCACTTGACTCGATTCAAATGCGAAAAATAAAAATTATAAAAGATTGCGGAGTTACTTTTAATGTCTAAAAGTTTCACATTTATCACAGCCACGTTATTGGCCTTGATGACAAGTTATAGTGTCAAAGCCGAGAATAATACCATTATTCGCGTGGGTGGTTTTTATGCAAATACTGATTCAAGTATTGATGTTAACGATCCTCTTCTGGGCAATAATTTCTCCCTCGATTTTGAACAAGACTTAAAGCTTGAAGAGTCTCAGTTTTTACCCTTCTTTGAATTCACTTACCAATTTAACGAACGACACAATGTTTATGTAGACTGGAAACAGCTGCACCGTAACGCACTCGTCCAGTCGGTCGAAAAGCCATTTCAATTTACTTGGGATGACATTACTTATGATGTCAAATCTGGAATTGCATTAGATACCACGCTAAATATCGATATTGCACGTATCGGTTATGGCTATGATATTTGGCAAGGTGATAACTACGACGTTGGTGTGTCGATTGGTTTGCATGCCATGTTTATTAAAACAGCTTTCAGTGGTGATATTGGGATCTGTGACGTCGATACTGAAACTCGCTGCCCTGACACGATTAGCATTCCTAAAATTGTTGATGAGAAGCTGACTGCCCCCCTACCTGATATCGGTGTCTATGGCAGTTATGAAATTTACCCTGGATTTAAGTTCAGCGGACACGCACAATATTTCTATATCAAGCTAGATGAATTAAAAGGCGGCTTAGTCGATATTAGACTCGGTGTCGAAGCGGCTATTACTGATAACTGGCATATGACCGCTGCATTTAACTATTATGAAGTTGACGTGGAATTTACCTCTAATTTAAAAAATACTGATTTAAAAATTGCCGATTACAATATTTACTACAGCTTTACAGGACCCATGCTTTCAGTGAGCTATCAGTTCTAATTATCATTAAACTGATTTTAGTTCCCTCTGTGATAGCAATAAAAAAGACACCTTGCGGTGTCTTTTTTATTGGTTGCTAACTATCTCTCTAAGCTATTTCCCATCTTGGGTACGCCTATTTTTAAAGTCAGACTCTTCTAGCCATTTAGGCCAATCATCATTATTGGCAAGCGTCGCAAGAATGTCGGAAATTAGGCTGATATCTTGGCGTACGCCACCTAAGGTCCAATTCGGATCATAGTCATCCGCTTCCTTATGGTATTTATGGGCAATGTAATCAGGATCTGTGTCACCAAGACTCATAAATAGCAAACCCGGCACGCCTTCTTGCGCTAATGCGAAATGATCAGAGCGGAACATAAGTCCATTTTGCGGCAGAGGATCACCCTTTACAAAACGATCTTGATGCTTAGCAGCATCATTCAGGTAATGCTCCATTTCTGATACGCCTTCACCATAACGCAATATGTAATCGACGCTATTATTCACGTTCATGCCATCTATATTTAAGAAAGAGACAATCTTTTTGGTCGGTATCGGCGGTTGTTTTGCGAAATGCTGTGCACCTATTAAGCCCGTTTCTTCAGCGGTGAATGAAGTAAACAGTATTGAGCGCTTAAAGGGTTGCTCTTTAGCACGTAAACTAAATATTCTGGCAAGCTCGAGTACACCAGCGACACCACTGGCATTATCAACCGCACCATTATAGATATGCTTGACCCCTTTTTTATCGGTTCTGGTACCGAGGTGATCCCAGTGAGCATGCATCACCACCATTTCATCAGCACGGTCACTCCCTGGGAGTAACGCCATAATGTTGTATGACTGAGCACGTTCAATAGTGTTATTTAGCGCTAGGTTAGCCGTGGTTTTTAAAGAGACAGCCTTAAAATTGGGCTTAGCGGCTTTTTGCTTTTGCTGCTCATAATCTAAACCTGCCTCAGCAAAAATCTGTTTTGCGTTTTGATGCTGGATCCAACCCATTACACCCACTTGACTTAGGTTGTTATCATCATCAATTAAGGTGAATTTACTGCCTGTATTTGAGTTTTGCACCACGCCCCAACCATATGCCGCTGGCGCAGTTTCATGCACAATAAAAACGGCCTTTGCCCCCTGCCTCGCCGCTTCCTCATATTTATAGGTCCAGCGGCCATAATAGGTCATGGCATTACCTTTAAATAGTGCCGCATTCTGGGTAGCAAAGCCTGGATCATTAACCAATACAATGACCGTTTTATCTTTTACATCAATGCCTTGATAATCATTCCAGCCATACTCTGGTGCGTTTATGCCATAGCCGACAAAAACCACTTCGCTATTTTCAAGTTTAATGCGCTCGCTTATTTGCTGTGTGCGCGCGGTAAACTCGGTGCCATTGGTCAGGTTTAACGAACCAATATTCAAGGTCATATTCTGATCTGCTGTAACTTTTGCCAGTGGCACAGGCTGCAAATAACGGTCGCCAAAACCAGGTTTTAAGCCAATTTTCTTAAATTCGGCTTCAATATAATTTAGCGTCAATGTCTCTCCTGCTGACAAAGGCGCGCGTCCGCCGTACTCATCGCTAGCAAGTGTTTTAACATGGGTTCGATATTTATCAAGATCTAGCCCAACAGGGCTTTTATCTGAATGGGCAAATGATGGTATGGCTAACGCAGACAACACGCTTGCTAGTATGAGTTTTTTCACTGATTATCCCTTAATGTTTATAATCTTGTTTTTATTTTAATTATTTGCTTCTTTGTGGCTTATTTTCATTAAAGAGATGTATCCACAAAGGTAAATCATAATAGAATGGCTTTATAAAATGCACAATGATGCTATCTCTCATTCGCATAATAATGACAAAGTGAGTCAATTAATAAAGTTAAGGCAAGAAAATGTCAAATCAATTGCTAAGGGAAGCCGCGGCTAAGTTAAAAAAAGCCATCCCCTTGATGCTAAAACACCAAATTCCCACCACGCCGACCAATTATGCTTTGTGGTATGCGTATGTCGGTCAAAGTAGTCCAGAGCTCAATCGGCAGTTAGATGAAGTGATCAGTCAATACCGTACTTGCCCCCCGAGTCAGGGCGAGCGCTTATATCAAGCATACCTTTCAGATCCAATAGAGTTAGACGTTATTGAAATGCGTCAAAATCTCGATGCGATGGTGACGGATCTATCGCAATCATTGAAAGATACCAATCTCGATGCAAACCAATATCAAACTAAGATTAACACCAACTTTGATAAGCTAAACAAAATTGAAAACGAAGGTTTCTCTATTGAAGAAGTACTGACACTGGTTAAAAGTCTCGCCAGCGACGCACACGATATTAAAAACAGTACCCAGCACTTTACTGATCAGTTAGCCCATGCACAGTCAGAGATTAATCAGCTTAAAATTCAGCTGAAAAAATCTGAGCATGACATGCATTTTGATGCGTTAACTAGCGCGCTAAATAGAAGAGCATTTAATAAGGATATCAAAGGACTCATTGAGCAAACTCCCGAGGGATTATGCCTAGTCATTGCCGATATAGACCACTTTAAGGATTTTAATGATACTTATGGCCACCAGCTGGGCGATCAGGTGTTAAAAGCGGTTTCAAGAAGGCTCAATGAAAGTTGTCATGACGGTATTAAACTCTATCGTTTTGGGGGTGAAGAGTTTGCTTTATTGGTGCCAATGAGCCAATTAGGTCGGGCGAGACAACTTGCAGAATCAATGCGCCGTAGCCTTGAAAAATTAATTTTAAAGGATAAACGTAAAGATCAACGTGTCGATAATGTCAGAGCATCATTTGGTGTCGCTCAATACCAAGAAAAAGATACCGATTCAACATTGATTGAACGTGCCGACAAACAGCTCTATGAAGCAAAGCGCCTTGGTCGCAATAGAGTGATGCCGATGACTCATTAAGCTTTTCCCCATTCCGACTAAAGCGCTTCTACTTTATCAAACGGCACTGCGGTAACCACATAACGCAGTGGCCCACCCGCCACAGCACTATCAAACGGATAACAAGTCACTAATGTTAACTTCGTCTCTCCGACATTGTCCATCACTGAGACGTCACTTTCATGTACAACTTGAGTCTGCATTACTTGATATAACACTTCTATGCCCTCAGCATTTTGTAAGGTGATGAGTTGCCCAATTTGAGTACCACTTAATAGCGAAAAATGGGTATCTCTATGGCCGGCTATGACAGTATTACCACGGCTATTAATCTTTGCAGAAGACAATACTTGAGCGGGACCAAAGGCTAGGTTACGACCCGATGCACCCGATAACACATATAGACTGCGGTTTTTCGTGACTGATGCATTCTCCCTTTGGATAGGTGTTGCTGTCACCTCACTGTTTGAAGCAATAAACTCAAGTTTGGCGACCGGATATGTGTCAGCCCACGACCAAGGTTTATGTTGCTGCTGATCATCAAGTGTTTTCTGCCACGCTTGCTGTATTAAGAATTGTGCAAAGTAGGCTTTGGCTTGCATATAAGCTCCTTGACTAACAAACGTTAGCCCTAAAATGAACAGTAAACAGGTAAAACCAATATGCAGCCGCCGATATG
Organism: Shewanella sp. GutDb-MelDb; assembly: GCF_002836075.1. Taxonomy (NCBI): domain Bacteria; kingdom Pseudomonadati; phylum Pseudomonadota; class Gammaproteobacteria; order Alteromonadales; family Shewanellaceae; genus Shewanella; species Shewanella sp. GutDb-MelDb. The sequence goes on from NZ_PJBM01000243.1 coordinate 5,165, forward strand.
TAAAGCTGAAGCGCACTGCTGCATGCCGATAAGCCATACTCATGTAATAACCTTAGTGACTTGACGGCGAGTACCACTGCCATTACCGCAAAAGGACACTGAGTAAAGTATCGACAAACCCAATAGCATGCTGCCCAATATTAACCAAGCATAGCTACTGGTCGCGGTTTGCGGTAAACGCTGCCATCCCTTTGGCATATGAGGTAAAACCTGTCCGTCAACAACCATGACACCATCAGGTCGAGCCGGTGTTTTATCAATGGCGACTAAACTGGTATAAGCACTCATCACATGATAATTAAGCGAGATGGCCGTGATCTGCTTTTCAATTCGATCATTATTAGCCGCTTCTTTTGATAGCTCCAATGCAGCAATCTGTTTTCTGGCCCAAATTAAGTCTAAACCCTTAGCGCCAGAGCTCTTTTCTATTGAAAGTTGTTGCTGCCAAAACTGGCCCGCTAACTGACCGCTAACGACGAACTCTTTCTCGCTATAGCTGGGGAGCTTCATTGCAACCATAATAGGCTCATGAGCATACAAATCAGGAATAGTGGCTGGCCAATAGTCAGGAATACTGCCATCAGCAAAGCGCAGCTCCACATCGGTGACCGTGGGTTTTTCAAGTTTATCGAGCATCGCGACCATTTTACTCTTCACTTCCGATTGTTTGCCTATATAGGTATAAGTGCCACGCCCCAACTCTGCTGCTCTTTGCATAAAATGGCCATTAGGGGCGGTGCCAATGCCAATCGTAAATAACCTACTACCGTGTAATTGATTACGAATTTGGTTGAATAGCTGCGGTTCATTACCCACGGCACCATCAGTAATAAACAACACCTGACGTAAAGACCCAGTTGAGCTAGCTTGCTGATTGAGCGCTTTATCTAAAGCAAGTGACATCTCTGTGCCACCATCAGCTTCTAAGCTTTGCACATAGGCTTGAGCCCTTCCTATGTTCTTAGCATTCGCCGTAAGGGACTGCTCTGCCAGTGCATACACGCGAGAGTTAAACTGCAAAATATTAAAGCGGTCTTGAGATGAGAGTCCAGATAACGCATAAATAATTGCAGATTTAGCTTGCTCAATAGCCTCTCCAGACATTGAGCCAGATGTATCTATTACCAAAATGAGTTCTCTTGGGGCGACCACTGTAGAGATACTCCCTTGTTGTGGCGGAAGCAGCATCACCAGTGCATATTGCGCTTGTGGTGTTATCGGTCTTTTTCCGCTCTTAGCGTCATCATTAGAGTGTGAGATCAGGCTTAACGGTGAGCTTGGTTGTGGGCCTAATTGTGATTTTGAAGCTTGATTAGTGTTTTGATTTAGCTGATGACCTAAATAGGTTTTACCCTGTTGGCTGAATATTGCAGCCGTTGGTGTACTGCCGACACTCGGTCGCCAATTTAATACAAAGTCACTGTTGGCCTTTGCGGCGATTAAATGAATATTGGCTTGACCATCATCGTTACGCCTAATGTTCACTTGATGATACGGGCTATCAATCTCACTGATTGCCAACCCCGCATCTAGCTCTACTTCGATATCAACGCTATTGATCCAGTTTTGGCTTTTTTTTTGACTGACACTATTCCAAACATCCACTGCTGCAGTGGCATAATTTGCAACTGATGTAGCAATGAAAGTTGAGTTTGAGTTTGAGTTTGAGTTTGAGTTTGAGTTTGAGTTTACAGATGCGGCAGCGGCAGCGGATCCCGCTTTGGGATAATATCTAGGTGCCACAACCATAGGAAAACGCAAACTAAACATACCTTGGTCATAATTGACCAGCTGTTGATAATTGAGTTCCACCACCAAGGTCTCTCCAGGGGCTAAGTTGGCGACTTGAGCGCTGAAAATGTTAGCTTTTTTTTGCTCTAGTAAACTGGCTTTTATACCGGCCTTTTTTGCTTCATTAAATAAAGCTTTAGCCTTACGTTTTTCTTTTATCTCACCCTCGATGACTCTATCGCCGATCAGCATTCTGAGACCATCGACGGCTGCTTCACTAGGCAGAGGGAAAACATATTCACCATTGACCCAAAACGGTTGGTCATTATGAAATTCATGCCGCACAGACACTCGGTTGGTCCAGCCAGAGACCTGCATATGGACTTGTGTTTTCATGGGCAATGACACATTTTTGTTCCCCATGGCATCAAAAGTAATCAAGCTACCTTGCTGGATCTCATCATTTAATCGATAAGCACTATCGGCTGATTCAAATCCAACAGATTGAGCTGATCCCGTCGCGCTCACTGCTGCCGTATACATCGTCGAAACTAACAGTAACAAAGCACGTTGCCAATGCCGTACTCCTTGGCGTTTGTTAACCAATATCATTTGCCTAGCCATCTTTATCTCCTTATAAACGCTAAGCAATCTGAACAGAGACTTCAGACTGCTATATCAGCGTGACTCTAGATGGGTTAGCGAGCAGGATTGGCTGCTAGTTCGCTATCATGTGATTGCAGTTTTAGGGTGACGCGGCGGTCAAAAAAGTCATTTTCAAAGTTCTGTTCCGCCGTTAACGGCGATGTAGCGCCATAAGCTTGATAATGCAAACGGTCATTAGCGACACCTTGTTTCACTAAATAGCTTGTCACTTCAGCAACACGCTGCTCCGATAACGCTTGGTTATAATCGCTATCACCACGTCTATCTGCATAACCGGTGACATCTAACGTCAACTCAGGTGACAGCGACATCGCGTAAGCCACATCATCAAGTTGCTGAGCAAAGTGAGGTTCGATAGATGATGAGCCCGTTTTGAATTGCACATTAAGACCCAATGCTAATTCAGTTAGCTTTTGCTCCTGTGCCATTTTAAGTGTTGTTAGCTGTTGCTGGGCAGCTTCATATTGAGTTGATAATGCGATTAATGATTCATTTTGTTCATTAAGAGTGGCGAGCTCACCTTGCTTACTATCTAGCATCACTTGCTGGTTTTTTATCTCATCATCATCGCCTACAGACTTGCCCAATAAGCTCCCTGCAAAAGCTCCAATAATGGCGCCGACAGGGCCACCGACGACAGCGCCAACAACAATGCCAGAACTTAACCCAATGAGCTCTTCGTTATGACTACGTTCTGTGCTTTCTGCCGTTTCAGCGGCGCTAGCGTGAGATGAAAGTGTGATAGCGGCAATAACCAGTGATGCGATAATATGCTTTTTCATAATATGTCCCTTTTAAGTGTTAACTCATATTCAGTTGCCGAGATACGGCGTCATTTCAATAACGCTATTAAACAGCAGCCAAATGTCTTCAAAAGGGAGCAAACATGGCAATTTAAATATCAAATGTGGCAACAAAAAGGCAATCGACTCTACTGCCTTTAAACGCAGATAAAATCCTGTATAGTCACAATCAATTACAGAGATAACGCTATAAGTAACAAGCCATGAAACGAATCGCGATAGTAGAAGATGAAGCCGCCCTTAGAGAAAACTACAAAGATGTTTTGCAGCAGCAAGGTTATAGCGTTCAGGCTTATGCTAATCGACCTGAGGCAATGCGCGCTTTCAATACTCGACTACCTGATTTAGCCATTATTGATATCGGCTTGGAGTATGAGATCGACGGTGGATTCACTCTTTGCCAGTCACTTAGAGCAATGTCGAGTACAGTACCGATTATCTTTTTGACCGCTAGAGACAGTGACTTTGATACCGTATGTGGTCTACGACTAGGCGCTGATGATTACCTCAGTAAAGATGTTAGCTTTCCGCACTTAATTGCTCGACTTGCAGCGCTGTTTAGACGCTCAGAGCTTAAAGATACCAGCAATGACAATAATCCATTGGTCGAACATGGTTTGCTGTCGATTGATATCAACCGCATGCAAGTGTATTGGTCAGGCATTCAGATTGAGTTGACGGTCACCGAGTTTTGGATGGTGCATGCACTTGCGAGGCGACCAGGCCATGTCAGGCAGCGCCAAGAGCTAATGCAAGAGGCTAAGATATTTGTCGATGATTCAACCATTACTTCTCACGTAAAACGGATCCGTAAAAAGTTTCTCGCCCAAGACACGCAGTTCAACTGCATTGATACGGTTTATGGAATGGGTTATCGATGGGACGCACAAAGCTAATAGTTATTCTATATCGAGAAATATATGTTTAATCTTCCTATAGGCCTACGTGCCAAAGTCGGTGTCTTATCTCTATTCTTGCTGTGTCTGCCATGGCTCGGTTACGAATATGTGTGGGAGATGGAAAAGTATTTACGCCTTGGCCAAGAAAAAACCCTCGAAGGCACCACTCAAGCACTTGCCACTGCATTACACGAGCGGCCAAAACTATTTGATAGTCAAGCAAGCTTCCTAACTCAGGTAGAGAAAGGTCGCGATCTATACGCTTATCCATTAGCAGGCCCTATTCAACTTGATGGCAAGTTAGGTGACTGGCAGCCGTACCGTCACAGCTCACTGCACTATGGTGAAGATTATCAAGTATATAAGCACGATCCAGCCAAGCCATTAGGCATCGAATTTACTCATATGGTGGGCAAATATGCTGGTTACCTTTATGGCTTTTTTGAAGTCACCGATCCGCAGGTTATCTATCGCGGTAAAAACAGCTTAAGCATTGACCGCAATGATCATATCGCCATTGCAACTTTAGCCCCCGATGGACAGTTTCGCCGCTATGTTGTTGCCACCACTAAAGATGGTTGGATCAGCGCATTTGAGCTACCAGAAGATCCAGCACTGACAACGCCTGTGACACCCGAAGTCAAAATTCAGGGTAAATGGCTTAAATCAGCTAAAGGCTACAACGTCGAACTGCGGATCCCACTCGAGATGGTCGGCAGTAAACTCGGATTTGCCATCTATGATGTAAACGACAGTAATACTCGACAATTAGAAGCGATTGTCGGCACCTCAGCGATTGATGATGTGAATAAGCTCGGCACGGTATTAGTGCCTTCGCCAGAAATCGAAAGCATCATTAAGGGCATGGCCCACAATAGCTCAAGGATCTGGGTCGTCGATAGGCATGGGCGAGTACTGGCCAAGTCTGGTGATATCCGCTCCGACAATAGTGTTTGGGCGCGCTCCACAGTCGAAAAAGAGGGTAAGAGCACCTGGGACAGGTTTAAGCAGCAATACCTATACCCGCTTTATTATAAAATTTTAACTATCCCTGCTAAAGACTTTATCGATTCATTACAAGACTCAACCGTACTGCAAGGCAGTCACATCAATAAAGCATTAAAGGGCAAACAGGGCTCCACATGGCGACTCACACCCGATAACAAAGCAGTGGTTTTAGCCGCTGCCAGCCCTATTTGGATCGATGATAAAGTCATGGGTGTGGTCATTGCAGAAGAAACCACTCATGGGATCCGCACCCTTCGCAATAAAGCCTTAGAGAAGCTGTTTAATGTGATTTTAACGATTATGAGTATGGGGACATTGGCACTGTTCTTTTTTGCGTCCAACATCTCTAGCAGAATACGTAAACTGCGTGATGAAGCCGAGCGAGCAATTGATAATCAAGGACGTATTAAAAAGGCAATTAAAGGCTCGAAGGTCCGTGATGAAATTGGCGATCTGTCTCGTAGTTTTGCCAGTATTGTAAGTCGATTAGGCGAATATACTCACTATCTAGAAAACATGTCTTCGCGCTTATCTCATGAGCTACGTACGCCTGTTGCTGTGGTTCGATCGTCACTGGAGCATCTGAGTCTGCAAACGCTTAACCCTGATAGCCGTAAATATGTTGACCGGGCACAGGAAGGTGTTAACCGCCTTAATATGATCCTCAATAATATGAGCGAAGCCACACGACTCGAAGAGAGTTTAACCCATGCTGAAAAGTCACTGTTCCCACTAGAGAAAGTGATTAGTGGCTGTATGCAAGGGTATCAAATGACCTACCCTAATCAGCTTTTCAAGATTGATGTCGACTCACAAGCTATGTATGTCGAAGGCGTACCAGAATACATTGCGCAGCTAATGGATAAGCTTATTGCGAATGCGCTGGAATTTAGCACCCCAGACAGTGCTATCGAAGTGAGCCTTAAAGCACACAATAAAGTTGCCCATTTATCGGTAGCCAACTATGGCACGCCCTTGCCTGACAATATGTCACAGCAGATCTTTGAATCTATGGTCTCTGTCAGGGCTCAGAAAGCCCAAGATAAGCCACACTTAGGACTTGGACTTTATATTGCTCGATTAATCAGCCTATTCCATAAAGGAAAAATCAGCGCACAAAATAGAGTCAATGAACAAGGCGCTGTTTTTGGGGTTGAGATTTTAATCCAACTGCCTATCAGTAAAGAAAAACCAGCATAGCGAAATGTATGAACATATTGACACTTCACTTTAGCCGTTTAGATGTTAAGATGGCTAAAACTAAAAAGCCCTATTGTGGAAGTAGAACCCTATGAAAAAAGAAACGCAGATAATTAGTCTTGGCCGTGACAAAAAGTGGACCCAAGGTGTAATAAACCCACCCGTTTTTCGCGCATCAACCATGGTGTTTGATACGATGGATGAACTGCGTTTTGCTGCTAAAAATAAGGCCAATGGCGAGATGTTTTACGGTCGCCGTGGCGGACCGACTCATTTTGCATTTCAAGCAGCAATTGCCGAACTTGAAGGTGGCGTAGGCACCGCACTTTACCCTTCTGGTAGCGCAGCTATAAGCAATAGCTTGCTGTCATTTTTAAAAGCGGGCGATCATCTGCTGATGGTCGACAGTGCTTATGAACCTACCCGCGACTTATGTAATAAGTTATTAGCAGGCTATGGCATTGAAACCACTTACTATGATCCTATGGTAGGTGAAGGCATCCGCGATCTTATTCAACCAAACACTAAAGTGTTGTTTTTAGAGTCTCCTGGTTCTATCACCATGGAGATTCAAGATGTGCCAACCCTAAGCCGTATTGCACATGAACATGATATTGTGGTGATGCTGGATAATACGTGGGCATCCCCCATCAACTCACGTCCATTTGAGATGGGCGTCGATATTTCGATTCAAGCGGCGACTAAATATATTGTTGGCCACTCCGATGTAATGATGGGCACATCCACCGCCAATGAAAAACATTGGGAACAGTTACGCGAAAACAGCTACCTTTTAGGCCAATGCACCTCACCTGATGATGTCTATCTTGCCAGTCGTGGTCTGCGTACCCTAGGTATTCGTCTAGCTCAACATGAGCAGAACGCATTAAAAGTCGCTAACTGGCTTAATAGCCGACCAGAAGTTGACCATCTGCGTCATCCAGCTTTTGACACTTGTCCTGGTCACGAGTTTTTCAAACGTGATTTTACAGCTTCTAATGGTTTGTTTTCATTTGTATTAAAACAGGGAAACCTGCAATCCGTCACTGCTTTTGTTGAAAACATGCAGCACTTTAAGATGGGCTTTTCATGGGGCGGCTTTGAAAGCCTTATTTTGGGTGTGTTTGGTATCGATAAAATACGTACCGCCACTCAATGGGACAGTAGCAAGCCGCTTATTAGGCTGCATATTGGTCTGGAGAACGTCGATGATCTGATTGCCGATCTCGACGCCGCATTTGACCGCTTCAATGCCGAACTAAACCGATAGTATTAGTACTAACCGACATAAAAAATCCGAGACCTAGAGATAGGACTCGGATTTTTACTTTTCATCAGCTTACTAAATCGTAAATGTCATTAACTAAAGAGCTGATCAGCAACAAATGGGTTTTGTACCCGCTCTTCCCCAAAGGTAGACAGCGGACCGTGACCGGGAATAAATTGTACTTCTTTACCCAAAGGCCAGAGTTTTTTAGTAATAGAGTTAATTAAATCTTGATGATTAGATTGAGGGAAATCAGTACGGCCTATTGAGCCTCTGAATAACACATCGCCAACCCATGCAATGTCTGCCTCTTTGGCAAAAAAGATCACATGACCAGGAGTGTGTCCAGGACAATGGAGTACCGATAAAACTTGATTACCGACATTGACTTCATCGCCCTCTTCTAAATAACGAGTGGGAGTAAATGGATCGCAATGTACAAAACCAAAGTGCTTACTTTGTGTTGGTAACGTTTCTAACCAAAAACTATCCGCCACGTGTGGGCCAACAATCGGTATATCTAACTGTTCCGCAAGAGCTTGCGCAGCGCCCACATGATCGATATGTCCGTGAGTCAACAACACCTGCTCAACCACTACATTATTTTTGGCTGCTTCTTCTAAAATACGCTCTAGATTACCACCGGGATCGACCACAGCTCCTTTCAAGGTTTGCTCACACCAAATTAAGCTGCAATTTTGTTGAAATGGCGTGACGGGTATTAACTGATACTTCATCGTTACTCACCTAAAGGTTATTTAGCCGTGGAATGGCTAAAGATTACGCCACCTTGGCCATTTCCTCTATTAATAAATGATAGAACATGAACTAACGCTCACAAAATGTCATATTTATCGTTTACAAGATCGAAGCTGATTAGCCATAAGTTGAAACCATTCACCTAGTGACTATTTCGGTCTATACCCATCCGACTAGAAGATGTTCGTTTCAGAGGCCTTGTGCTCGTTCAATTCTAGGCGCATTAGTCTGTGTTACTGCTTTTACCAAGGTTTCCACTGAGTCCTGCACCTCAGGTTAGATGGGTATATAATCTTCAGCTCTGTTGCCCCTAAAAATACTCAAAAAACTAAGGCTTATTCAATGACAACACATCTCACCTTTGCAGGCATGGTTGCTCGTAAACACACCTTCACACTCCCTCTTGATTACCAGCAACCTAACGGTGAGACAATAAACGTTTTTGCGCGCGAGCTTGTCAGCCCTGAAAATCAACATAAAGCGCTGCCCTTCATCGTCTTTTTTCAAGGTGGCCCCGGATTTGGCGCGGTAAGACCTGCTGCTAATGGCGGCTGGATAAAGCGAGCTCTGCAAGAGTTTCGTGTGCTTTTGCTCGACCAACGCGGCACCGGACTGTCGAGCCCTGTGAGCTCAGCTAGCCTTATACATTTATCCACAACGCAGCAAAGCCAGTACCTAAGCCATTTTCGTGCAGACAACATCATTCGCGACGCCGAAGCTATTCGTCAACAGCTTGTTGGCGATGAGAAATGGTCTATTCTCGGGCAGAGCTTTGGTGGTTTTTGTGTATTAAAGTACCTCAATGATGCACCACAAGGCCTTAAAGAGGCCTATATCACTGGTGGCATACCGTCTCTTACTCGTAGCGCTGATGAGGTCTACCAAGCCACTTATCAACGTGTTATCGCCAAGAATAATGACTTTTTCAGCCGTTTTAGTGACGCACAAGGTTTGATTAAAGCCTTAGCGCAACATATCAGCGAACATGATGTAAAGCTGGCGACAGGCGAGAAACTCACTGTTGAGATGTTACAGTTGCTGGGGATCAACATCGGCATGGAGCAAGGCCCTGAGAGCGTCTACTACTTATTAGAACAAGCACTCATTACCACGGCTAGCGGCACTATAGTTAACCCGCTATTTCTAGCCCATTTCTGCCAAATGTTAGACTACAATAGCAACCCCATTTTTGCGCTGCTACATGAGTCCATTTATTGTCAAAACAACGCCTCAAACTGGTCAGCTCATCGCGTTAGAGCGCAATATCCACAGTTCAACTACACGTCTGATAAGCCTTTCCTCTTTACTGGAGAGATGATCTACCCGTGGATGTTTGATCAGTTCAGCAATCTAAGACCATTAAAAGAAGCCGCGACAACGCTCGCAATGAAGGACGATTGGCCTGCACTATATCAACAGACGGTATTAGCAGAAAATACCGTGCCTGTAGCAGCGGCGATCTATAGTGAAGATATGTTTGTTGAGATGCGTTACAGCCTAGAAACTGCCGCCAAAGTGGGTAACTTAAAGTACTGGTTAACATCGGAATATGAACACAATGGTATTCGGATGGATGGAGAGCACATTTTAGATAGATTAATTACAATTAATCGTGGGGAAAACTTGCGTTAATTAAGAAACACTTAAGATTACCACGACATAATGTAATCTGTTCCTCACCCAGTATCACCTTTTGCAAGCCTTTTTAAGGCTTGCTTTTTTTTGCCTCGAAATCCATATTTAACAGACCTTCCTCTACTCGGTCATCGCTGATGGACATTACTCATCTTGAACAGCTTAGTGCTGAAACACTGCTAGGGATCGTCAACGAAAAGTTGCGCTTAACCTGTGCAGATCAAGCCGCACTCTTTTATGAACTCGATATCGATAAACGGTTATTAGAGTCTAAACTTGCCGACATAGGCTTTCACTATAGTGCGCTAAGCAATCAATATCGAAACCTAAAATAGACGATAAAGCGCAAGGCCCTATCGTCTATTGATATGGAATTGAATATCACTGTGCTACCAGTGCGACTCTATATTTTATAAGCAGCTATTTAAGCGGACTATTTATGCCAAGTCGGGTCTGTCCTTACGGCTATAACGATACACCAATGCGTAAAGCACAGGCAAAATCACTAAGGTCAATAACGTCGATGAGATAATACCGCCAATCACGACGGTAGCTAAAGGTCGTTGCACCTCAGCGCCAGTACCAACATTAAGCGCCATCGGCACAAAACCAAGACTTGCCACCAGCGCCGTCATCATCACCGGTCTAAGGCGTTGACTCGCCCCTTGCTTAATCGCCTCAATGAGCTCTAGACCTTGCTGTTTAAGCTCCTTAATAAAGCTCAACATCACCACACCATTGAGAACTGCAATCCCCGATAGCGCAATAAAGCCAACCGCTGCCGATATTGATAATGGCATATCACGCAGAACCAATGCCAGCACGCCGCCAGTGAGTGCTAAGGGCACACCACTGAAGATGATCAGCGAATCACGAACAGAGCCAAAGGCACTGTATAATAAGCCGAAAATTAACAGTAACGTCAACGGTACCAAGATCATTAAACGGTTTGAAGCCGATTCTAACTGCTCAAAGGTGCCACCATATTCACTCCAATAACCACTAGGGAGTGCGAGTTGCTCGGACATCACTTGCTTAGTATCTTCAATAAACGAACCTAAGTCGCGGCCATCAACGTTAGCGGTCACCACCACGTGGCGCTTGCCACTTTGACGATTGATCTGGTTGGGGCCAATTTTGAATTTAAGTTCAGCAACCTCTCCAAGTGGAACATAACTTAAATCAGGATTTAACTCCGTTGGCAGCGCTATCGGGATATTGGCGAGCTTGTCGAGATCTTGGCTGATGCTATCCGCCATTCTGACGACTAATTTAAAACGCCTGTCACCTTCATAGATAAGACCAACGGGCACACCAGAGACAGCTGTTTGCAACGCTTGCTGTACATCAACAATGGTCAAACCTAGCAGCGCTAAATGGTCGCGGTTGGGCTCGACAGATAATGTTGGCAGACCGGACATCTGCTCAACGCGGACATCTGTTGCACCATCAATACCTTGGAATAATCCCACAGCGCGATCACCGGCATCTTTTAAGGTATCCAGATCATCTCCATAGATCCTTAATGCCACATCCGCGCGCACACCAGCAATGAGCTCATTAAAGCGCATCTCAATCGGCTGGGTAAACTCATAGTTATTACCCGGTACCTGCTCAACATGCTCGCGCAGCTCGTCAATGAACTGCGCCTTGGTTTTACTTGGATCTGCCCACTCCGAACGCGGTTTGATGATCAAAATAGTATCAGCAACACTTGGTGGCATAGGATCGGTCGCCACCTCGGGAGTACCGACTTTAGAGAACACTCGCTGCACTTCATCTAACTCGCCGATGATAATTTCGAGCTTTTTCTGCATCTCAATTGATTGCTCAAGCCCGGTGCCAGTGATGCGCATGGCATGCATGGCAATATCACCTTCATCGAGTTTAGGTAAGAACTCTGAACCTAATCGACTGAGCTGTACGCTTGTGACAACGATAAGGACAACCGCGCCAGCAAGAATGATGAAAGGACGTTTAAGCGAGAAAAACAGCACTGGCTCGTAAGCTTTACGTGCACTTGCCATCAACCAGTTTTCTTTCTCGTTCACTTTGCCTTTAACGAATATGGCAATTGCTGCAGGGACAAAAGTCACTGAAAACAGTAATGCACCAATAAGCGCTGCAACCACGGTAAAGGCCATTGGGTGGAACATCTTACCTTCTACGCCATTAAGGGCGAAAATCGGCAAGTACACCAACATAATGATCAATACACCGAATACTGCCGGACGAAACACCTCTTTAGTGGCGTCAAAAACCACTTTTATGCGCTCTTCCAGTACCAATAATCGACCGTGTTGATGTTGTGCCATGCCTAATCGGCGCAGCGCATTTTCAACAATAATCACCGCACCATCAACAATGATGCCGAAATCAATGGCGCCAAGGCTCATCAAGTTGCCTGAGACTCGATTAGCTGTCATCCCCGTAATGGCAAACAACATACTCAGAGGAATAACCAATGCCGCTATCAAGGCTGCGCGGAAGTTACCTAGCAGTGCAAACAACACCACAATAACTAACACAGCGCCTTCAAATAGGTTTTTCTGTACTGTTGTTATCGCTTTGTCCACTAAAGTGGTGCGATCGTAAACCGCTTCAGCAACAATACCCTGTGGCAGACTCGCATTAACCAGTTTAAGCTTTTCGCCAACTTCTTTGGCAACAACGCGGCTGTTCTCGCCGAGCAACATAAACGCGGTACCGAGCACGGTTTCTTCGCCGTCTTGGCTAGCAGCGCCTGTTCGTAGTTGCTTACCGTAAAAGACCTCAGCCACATCACCAATACGCACTGGAGCGTCATCACGTTTGGTGACTACCACTTGGCGAATTGATTGCAAATCTTTGAGCTGACCTGGTGAACGAACGAGCCACTGCTCACCACTGCGCTCGATATAACCTGCGCCAGCATTACGATTATTAAGCTCTAATGCCTTGATGACATCATTGATGGTCACTTTATAAGCCAGCAACTTTGCTGGATCTGGCGCGACTTGGTACTCACGCTCATAACCGCCGAGGCTGTTAATCTCTGTCACGCCCTTAACTTTGACCAGCTGTGGACGAATGATCCAGTCTTGAATGGTGCGTAAGTCTTCTGCGTTATATTCGCTGCCGTCCTCTTTTAGCGCACCGTCGAGTGCCCGAATAGAGTAAGTAAACACTTCTCCTAAACCACTGCTCACAGGTCCAAGTGCAGGCTCTGCCTCAACAGGCAATTCACTGCGCACGCCTTGCAGGCGCTCGGTGATCTGCTGACGAGCCCAATAGATATCAGTGCCCTCTTCAAAAATCACCGTGACTTGCGATAACCCATAGCGAGAGATTGAACGGGTGTAAGACAGGCTTGGGATCCCAGCCATGGCATTTTCAATCACATAGGTCAGCCGCTGCTCAGATTCGAGCGGTGAGTAACCAGAGATGGCCGTATTAATTTGTACTTGTACGTTAGTAATGTCAGGCACTGCATCAATCGGCAGCTTAAAGGTGTTATAAACACCCAGCGCGGCAATGAACAGTGTCATTGCTAATACCAGTAATCGCCGTTTGAGGGCGAAAGAGATAATTGTATCCATATCAGTTCGTCCTTAGTGTACGTGCTTTGCAGCGTTTTTCATGATGTCAGCTTTCAACAAATAGCTATTCTCGGTGACGTACTCGGCATTCGCCTCAAGCCCATCGAGCACCTCAACAAATTCGCCATCGGTCTCGCCTAATGTCAGCAAACGCACTTCGAAGGTATTACCGTATTTAACAAACACTGCCGGTTTGTCCATGAAAGTTTGCAATGCATCAGCGCGCACCGCTAAAGGCACTTGCTTGGTACGTGTCTCGATGTTGGCTTGAATATGCATGCCTGGACGCCAATGGCCCTCAGGGTTAGCAATAACGGCACGCACTCTGGCAATATGACCACCGGTCATTACTGGTGCAATATAACTAATAGTGCTGCTGGCACGGCCTTCACTGTGAGCCTCTTCACTATTACTATGGTCGTCATCACCAATCGTAACAGCCTGCCCTAACGCGATTCTGCTTAAGTTTTTTGGAAACGCCGACATATCAATCCACACGCTCGAAAGGTCGCTAATTTGCAGCAGTGCTTGATTAAAAGTACTGTCGCCAACCGCTAACATTTGTGCGGTCACTTGGCCATTCGCAGGACTTTTTACACCGTAACCTTGTAAGGTTGCTGAGTTACGAACCGTGGCAATCACTTGGCCTTTAACGACGGTATCGCCAATAGTGACATTGAGTTGCTCAATCACCCCGGTATAGGGCGCAGAGACACTAAACTGCTTATCTGAAATGGGGGCTATCACACCAAAAAGTCTATCAACAAAGGTAAGTTTTGCTGGCGCACTGAAGCCTGTTTTTACACCTGACAATGCCAGTAAACGGTCATTAATAGTGACTCGCCCCATATGATTCTCATAGTGAAAATCATATGTTTCACCTTTGAAGCTCGCGTCTATTTCAACATCAAAAGAGTGTGGTTCACTGACGCTTTTATCGCTGACAAGGTACATCTCTTCAGCTACAAAACTCACACTGTCGATAACGCCTCCCAAACGGGTTAACGATGCCGATAAAGCAACCTTTTCAGGGGACACTGGCTTGCCTTTATAAAAAGCGTAAACCCGCATCTCTGGTGGGATCCCAGATTCAGCCATGGTGATTTCTAAGGCGAAGTCATCATGTTTGAGCAAACGACCACCGTGTGGGCCTTCTTCATCATCATGGTGCTCCTCCTCTTCTTCATGGCCGTGTTCACCGCTAGCTTGAGCCGCATTGAACGGAATAAAAGCACCCGCAGCCAGTATCGATAGAGACATTGCGGCGGCAATGAGTTTTGCTTGTAATGCGTTAACATTGATATTCATTATTTATTTTCCATTGCCACAACAGGCTTAATATTGGTGTTTGCAACCGTCATTGATTGCCCTGTGATCCGCTCTATCGCTAACAGCTCCAGATAAACGGCTGTTTTAGCTTCAATCAACTCTCGTTCAATACTAAAGAGCTCAGATTGAGCATCAGCAAGCTGCAGCACATTGGCTTGTCCTGTTTGGTAGGCGGTTTGCGTGTGGGAAAGTAACTGTTTGGCCAGTGGTAACACTTGCACCTTGAGCTGTTGCACTTGTTTGGCGTTGTTAACCATAGACTGATGCAGCTCTAACAAGGTCAGTCTTAACTGATCTCTGGCTAAGCGTTGTTGCTCGTTGGCTTTGTCTTCTTCAGCTTTAGCCGCCAGAATATTGCCTTCATTAGGGTTTGAGAATTGCAGCGGCATTGAGAAGTTAACCATTAACGCACCGTCATCAAAGCCGTCGTAGCTTTTAAGACCTACGCCAACGGTTATATCGGCATTCGCTTTTGATTCTTCCATACGACGCTTGGCGATGAGCATGCGTTTAACACTGAGCAACTGTAAATATTGCGGCGCAGTTTCGATGGCATTGAGCACACTCGCAGCGGTCGGCAGTATATGCAGCGAATTAAGCTCGTCATTAGCCATTGAGAACTGAACATCGCTCGACCACATTGCCGCTAGCCTTTGTTTAGCGACATTAAAGTCGCCTGCAATACGTTGCTTTATCACCTTTGAGCGCGATAACCGCAGCTGCATTTTACTGACGTCGGCTTGAATAACAGCGCCCGCTTTAGCGCGGGTTTGAATCGCTTGCAGTGACTTATGCTCCAGTTGGATTCGACGTTCAATCCACTGCTGTAACGCTTGTAGTCGCAATAACTGGTAATAGCGTTCGGTCGTTTGCGCCAGCACCTCTAACCGCAGCATTTCGTACTGGGATAATTCTTGCCTTTGATTCGCACTAGCATAATCAATGCGACGTTGGCGCTTATCCCCTAACTCAATAAGTTGGCTCAACGCTAAGGTGATCTCCGCATTGTCGACCCCTTGCATATCACCAGTACCGAGAATGTTTTCCATATTAACCGATAACTCAGGGTTAGGCGTGATCCCTGCTTGCAGCGAGAGTGCTTCACTTGCTCGAAGCGAGTATGGATAGGCTTGCAGCGAAATATTATGCAGTAAGGCTTGCTCTAATGCCCACGGTAACTGGATACCATTGTCAGCCGTTGTGGCATCAGTATCCTGTTGTTGTGGTTTGGATGCTGCCATGCTTTGAGCGCTATACACGCCCAAGAAACAGATAGCTAAAGTGACTAATGCCCGTTGGCATGCCACTAAGAAGATATTTATATATCTCATCACGAGATTAAACTCCTGTGAATTCAGTCAATAGATATTGCCACTGCAATAACATGCAGCGCTCAACAGCGTATTGGCTTATTGACTTGAGCAGAGGTATGGCAAGGTAATGTACGTTAGTAAACGCCTTGGTAATCCATCATCAGTAAACAAAGGTTAACTTGAAATGGTTTTACACAAAGGCACACAGCGCACGACACACTCGATGACCTAATGACTCAAAATTGATTTAATGAAATGGAACAGGAATTAACAGTACGGAGGAGGAATGGGTGGCGCGTAGCTTCTGTCTTGATAGCTAATAAGGAACTGACTCTTGTCTTTGACACCATTTGACTGGGCGAAAAAGCTCAACTGGGCAGGAGGATGGCAAGCAGTATGGAAGTCGTTATCATGTTCATCTTGATCACTCACTTCGACCATATGGCTGCAGTTGTTAACGCCTGTGTGACAGCAGTCTTGTTGCAGTTCTTGCGCCAAACTGTTTTCTAAGTGATGAGGCTCACTGAGACTCATCTCTGCATAGTGAAGCTCAGTGCTGTGAAGGTCTGCAGCTACACAAGTGGGAAATAATTGCGACACAAATACCACCAGTAATAAAACTAGTGTCAATTTAGACTGAAACATCTGCATTGATAAATGTGAGTTAAACAACCATATTCCTAAAAGCTAAAACAGATTAACTAATGACTTACTTATTAACGGCAGATGATAACCGCTTTTATCTCAGGTAAATAGTGCTCAAGGCAAAACATTTAAAAAACATGACCGCGGTCTAAAGCATTGATAGCCGTCAACATCAGCAAACCCATCCTAGGGTTAAGCTTTGCTTTTAGTCGTGCGTGGCTTATTAACCGCTTTTTTTGCCGTTGATGCTGTTTTAGTGCTCTTACGCGCGTAGGACTTCTTCTTAAACGGCGTCGGGCTTTTAACCCCTTGCAAGGCGGTGGGTAACACTGAGCCCGCTTGGGTAATTAATTCATCTAATTTGCTGATAAGCGGCTGCATAAAGGCTTGATACTGGGTTTCCTTACGGCTCATAGAATCTAAGGTATTTTCCCACAATGCCGTCATATCTGGCGTCGTTGCACTGAGCGGCAAACTATTGATCAGACCTTTGCCCACATCCGTCGCAATAATGGTTTTACCTTGTCTCACTAAAAAACTGCGCTTAAATAGAAGTTCAATTATGCCAGCACGGGTCGCTTCAGTACCCAGGCCATCGGTGTCTTTAAGGATCTTACGAATTTCAGGGTCGGTAACATAGCGGTTTATCCCCGTCATCGCACCAAGTAACGTCGCATCAGTAAAGTGCTTTGGGGGTTGAGTTTGCTTTTCCAATAACTCTCCACGTTGGCACAGTAACGATTGCCCCTGGGTTAATGGCGGTATGGTGGCTAACTCCTCGTCATCACCTTTCTCAACAGAGTTAGCGCCATTGTTAGCATTAGACTGAGCTTGTTTCAGCAACTGCTTCCAACCTATCGCATTTTCTTGTTTGGCTTTGGTCTTAAATAATCCACCGGCGATGACAATCTCTACCACTGTTTCTTTATAGAGATACGCAGGATAAAACTGCATTAAATATTGCCGCGCAACTTGCAAATAAATCTGCTTTTCAGCTGGACTGAGGCTAGCTAAGTTGGCGACTTTCTCTGTGGGAATTATCGCATGGTGGGCATCGACCTTTTTATCATTCCACGCTTTTGACTTAAGTTTAGCATTGGGTGCATCAATGCCTTGCGTCAGCTCTGCTGCACCTTTATTAACCGTCGCGATGACGCTAGGCGCCATCGCGTGTTGCTCTGCAGGCAAATAACGGCTGTCTGAACGAGGATAGGTGATCAGTTTATGACGTTCATATAACGACTGACAGGTATCTAGTACCGTTTTAGCGCTCATGCCGAAGCGTTTAGCGGCATCAATTTGTAATGAAGATAGATTGTAAGGCAACGGTGCATTTAATTTTTTATCTTGCGCCGTGACTTTTTCAACCGTGCCATTTTTGCCGGTTATACGCCCGACCACGTTCTGCGCGAGGCCTTTGGATAGCACTCGCCCATCTTCGTCCATATAAGGCTCACACGCCTCACTGGGTTGCCATTTGGCGGTAAATGCTTGTTGAGCGTCTGTGGTTAGATGCGCCACAACCTCATAGAATGGTTTTGATACAAAATCGTTAATCTCTTCATCACGCCTGACCACTAACCCCAATAACGGGGTTTGTACTCGTCCAACGGAGAGCACGCCTTGATAACCGACTTTACGACCTTGGATGGTGTAAGCCCGAGTCATGTTCATCCCATAAAGCCAGTCAGCGCGAGAGCGCGCTAAGGCTGAAGTCGACAATGGGATAAACTCACGATTTGAGCGTAATTGCCCTAAGGCACGAGTCACGGCTTGGGGATTTAAGTCGCTGATGAGCAGCCGTTTGGCTTGCTGTAACTTAGCGCCTTTAACACCTAAGTGAGCAATGATCTCGTCGACCAACAGCTGGCCTTCTCTATCAGGATCGCCGGCATTCACCAGTTGAGTCGCCTCTTTAACCAGCCCTCTCAGCACGGCTATTTGACCACGCATCTTATATTTTGGCTTCATCTTCCACACATCTGGCACTATCGGAAGATGTTCAAACTTCCAAGACTTATATTCTGGCGAATACGCATCTGGCTCTGCTTGCTCTAATAAATGTCCAACGCACCAGGAAACACAGTCACCATTCGCAGCACGTATAAAGCCCTCGCCTTTTTTTAACGGTTTAGGTAACACGTCGGCGATGGCTCTACCAAGACTGGGTTTTTCTGCAATATATAAGATCATCGGTGTACATTTACTATCACTGTATAAATTAACAGTAACTGTAACCTGAGGGGAGCATAGGTGCAATAAAAAGCCAGCTAACTGCTCAAAGATTGTAAAGTTTATTGCGAACGATTCTCATTTGAGCTTTAATCTTTACTCTACTTCGGAGGAACGATAATGTTGACGACGCTAAGCAACCCAGCAACAAGACTCGACAGGTTACTGCTCTATCACTTTCTACTCGTGACTGCTTGGGTCATCTTATGCGCCCCGCTATTAGCGCAAAGCCCGAGTGTCGAACCATTAGTGTTGAGTAGTTTGGTCATTTTTCTTACCAGCATCAGCACCCTGATTGGCTTGAAAATGGCACATGGGTTCAGCAGAAATACCTATTCTTTGTTGTTTATCAGCTGGATGGCTGTTTGGGTAACTCAGCTGTTTAGCTTTTAATACCAATGCACTAAGTATTTGACCCATTCAGAGCGCCGACGTTTAAAGCAAATGGCGAAGCCCTTTACGACTAAATGGTCTATTTTGTTCCATACAAAATAAGACATTCCCATCCTATATGGCGGTCAAGCGCAGGAGGTACGAGTCCACGGATGGACGGAGGTAGAATAATGCAGCTGCAATTATCGAGAGTCATGCATGGAGCAATTACCGAGGATGCTAGAGCCGAGAATTACGATTAGCTTCAATCCCCCATCTTGCCTACAGGGCTTTGAATTCCCGCGAATGGTCAAACTTTTAATGCAATTGGTATAAGTTCTATTTACGGCATAAAAAAGCCGAGCTATTGCTCGGCTTTTTTGTCAAAGATCTAGATTAACTTATGGATGGCAAACGTTATGCATCTCTAAGTTAGTACCAACATCTTTGCTGCGATTAGCTTTGGCATCATCGTTACGAAGCTGGGTAATATAATCTAAGTATTCTTGGTTAACGTCATTGGTGACATATTTGCCGTCGAATACCGATGTTTCAAAACGCTTAATGGCGGGGTTTTCTTGGCGCACCGCTGCGATCAGATCAGGCAACGACTGGAAAATCATGCCGTCTGCGCCAATTAGCTTAGTGATCTCTTCAACATCACGACCGTGAGCAATAAGCTCGTTAGTGGTCGGCATATCGATTCCGTAAACGTTAGGGAAACGAATTTCTGGTGCCGCAGAAGCAAAGTATACTTTCTTAGCGCCAGCATCGCGTGCCATCTGAATGATCTGCTCAGAGGTTGTACCACGAACAATAGAGTCATCAACCAGCAATACGTTCTTATCTTTGAATTCGGCTTTAATCGCATTTAATTTACGACGAACCGACTTCTTACGCTCTTGTTGCCCTGGCATAATAAAGGTACGACCGATATAACGGTTCTTTACGAAGCCTTGACGATATGGAAGGTCCATATTACGTGCGATTTCTAGTGCAATATCACAAGATGTTTCCGGGATGGGTATAACCACATCAATATCATGATCTTCCCACTCTTTCTTGATCTTCTCGCCCAGCATAGTCCCCATGTTAACACGGCTGCTATACACAGAAACATTATCAATAGTGGAGTCAGGACGCGCGAAATAGACAAATTCGAAAATACACGGTGCATAGCTTGGAGTATGCGCACATTGACGGGTAAACAACTCACCTTCTAGGGTAATGTAAACCGCTTCACCAGGTGCTACATCGCGCATAAACTCGAAACCAACCGCATCCAGCGCAACGCTTTCAGAAGCAACCATGTACTCAGTACCGGTTTCAGTTTCATGCTTACCAATCACTAATGGTCGAATGCCAAATGGGTCTCTAAATGCCATTAAACCTTGGCCGATGACCATAGCGACGACAGCATAAGCACCACGTGTAAGCTCATGTACTTTAGTGATCGCATTGAACACTTCATCAGAAGTGAGATGTTGCGTTGTAGTATGTTGCAACTCATCGGCAATCAAGTTTAATAACACTTCTGAATCAGAAGTCGTATTAACATGGCGACGTTGCTTGAGAAGACGCTCATGCAGCTCAACCGTATTGGTTAAGTTACCGTTATGCGCTAATGAAATACCAAAAGGTGAGTTAACATAAAATGGCTGAGCTTCAGATGCACTAGAGCTCCCTGCCGTAGGGTAACGCACATGACCGATACCTGCATTTCCCTGCAAGCGTTGCATATGCTTTGGCTCAAATACGTCTTTGACCAAACCATTGGCTTTACGCAATCTAAACGCGTAGCCGTCTACGGTCACAATGCCAGCAGCATCCTGTCCACGATGCTGAAGCACGGTCAATGCATCATAAATGGTTTGATTAACCGATGACTGACCAACTATTCCGACAATACCACACATGGGTAAGCTTCCTCATTGTAAGATGTTCTATTATTTAAATATTTTTGCTTTAGTTAAGCTTTAACTTAGCTAAAGGCCAAATAATGCTTTAGTGCATTTTATATTTTAGGTACAAAGCTTGAGGTATTTTCCAGGTAGTCAAAGAACCACTGGATCACAACTCCAAATTCGGGCACAAGCGTTGAACTCTGCCACCAATCTGCATTGGGCGCTCCGGTAAAAGCATCCAAGAAAAATAGTATTGCGCTTACGATGAGTGCGCCTCGAAGCGCACCAAAACACAAGCCAAGCACTCTATCAGTGCCAGACAAACCGGTCTTTGAGACCAATTGGCCAATTAAATAGTTAACTAATGCACCCAGAATGAGTGTTGAGACAAATAGAATAGCGACTGCGACGCCATTACGAACGAGTTCATCTTGTATCTGAGTAAGATAAGTGGCGAGTTTGAGGTAAAACTGACTGGCGATGAAAAATGCGGAAAACCACACGACGAGAGACATCGCCTCTATTACAAAGCCTCGTACTAAACTGATCAACGTAGACAGTCCAATAACGATTATTATGGCGTAATCAATCCAAACCATTGAAGAGTATATCCGGCATAGGGGTTAAGACGGCGCGATTCTAACAGAGACAGAGTTATTTCACACGCTTTAGGCACGAAATAACTATTTCTCGGATAAGGACAATCACACCTTGTTATTTTTCGACGGGGTTGTACGCCACGATGCGGCCTTTCAACTTCGTCAGCTTTTCAATATCAGCCTGCATTACGACTAATTTTTCTTTTGAAATATTCGGTCCAACAAACACTTTGGTTAGCTGGCCATCAATGGGTTTCGTCGGCAAGGTATAAGCGGTCAAGCCATTGCTACGTAAGCGTTTAACTAAAGCCTGTACATTAGCGGCATTGTTAAAACTACCCAGCTGAATTGTCCACGCACTGGCGTTAGACGCCGCCACTTTTTTACTCGCTGTGGCAACGGAGCTTTCCGCTTTGACAACGGCTTTTTTTGTCTCCGTTTTAGGCTCAACGGCAACCGCTATTTGATCTTGTTTTTGTGCTGGCTCAATTTGCCAGCTGTCATCACCATTTGAAGTCGCTGACACTTCATTATTGAGCTCTAACGTTCCAATGGTTTGCTGCGGTAACGCTGCGTCTTCGACCTTAGGTCGTAACGGGATCTCGGCAAACTGTTCTTCTTGACGCTGTTTTTTACCGTCAAGAATATCGGGTAAAAAAATGACTCCTAACGCGACAATGACAATCACACCTACTAGACGATTTTGAAAATGACTAGACAAAACTCTCTCCCTTTAGTAACTCTTTAAAACCGGCCACGGTGTAAAATGAACCGAACACAATAACCATATCGTCGGCTTTAGCATCTTGTTTAACAGCATCCCAGGCCGCGCTTATATTCGCAAAGCAACTCGCTTGGCTATCGGCGGGTAACAACGCTTTTAACGCCAACGCCGTTGAGCCACGTGCAACATTTAAATCAATAAGATACCAATGCGTGATGTCTAATGACAACTCAGCCAATACAGCTAAAGCATCTTTATCCTTTAACATGCCACAAAT
This sequence comes from Shewanella sp. GutDb-MelDb, assembly GCF_002836075.1. Taxonomy (NCBI): domain Bacteria; kingdom Pseudomonadati; phylum Pseudomonadota; class Gammaproteobacteria; order Alteromonadales; family Shewanellaceae; genus Shewanella; species Shewanella sp. GutDb-MelDb. Next base: position 28,106 of record NZ_PJBM01000243.1, read on the forward strand.
AGCAAATAAGCGCTGCTTATTGATTTTTTTTAATCGAGAACGTAAATACTTTGCGGCATGAGGATTGTGTGCCACATCAACCATCACTGATGGCTTATCACAGACATGCTCTAAACGCCCAGCAAGCTGAGTCTTGCCGACAGCATCAGCAATATAAGCTTTATCGATTTCAGGACATAAATGCTCTAGTACCGCAATGGCAGTTGCTGCATTGGGTTGCGGTAACGTTGGCAATGGCAAGGAACTCAATTCGAAAAGTTGACCGCTATAGTGCCAATCTGATTCATCACACTGATAACTAAACTCATGACCAACGCGGTACAGGTCGGCCGAAATGCTTTGTGCATAGTCAATCAGGGTTGACGGGCAATCTGGCTCACCCACAATTGCAGGTCGCCCCGCTCTAAATATACCTGCTTTTTCGGCTGCCACTAATGCGCGCGTGTCGCCTAAATACTCTTGATGGTCAAGGTCTATCGAGGTGACGACGCTAATATCGGCGTCAATAATGTTAGTCGCATCGAGTCGTCCGCCTAAGCCCACTTCGAGTAAAATCACATCGAGATGTTCACGCTTAAACAGCACCAGTCCTGCGAGTGTTGCGTATTCAAAGAAACTTAACGAAATCTCAGCACGAGCGGCTTCGATAGCTTCAAATGCACTAACAAGTGCTTCATCTGTGGCATCAATGCCATTGATCCTAACTCGCTCATTGTATTTGAGTAAATGGGGTGAGCTGTATACCCCTACCGTTTTACCCGTCTGCTGCAACGCCGCTTCTATCATGGCGCAGGTCGTCCCCTTGCCATTAGTACCCGCAACGGTAACAACCTTAGTCGTCCCCAGTTCTGTGAGTCTTAGACGTGTCGCGACCTCAGATACGCGTTCAAGACCCATATCGATTTCAGTTGGATGAATCGCCAACAGATAATCGAGCCAATATTTCAATGAGGCTTGTGCTTTGGGGGCTAGAGGCTTCATGGATTCAATCACAGCGTTAGTCCAACATAAATAGCGGGCCTAGGGCCAACTTAGGCAATTCGAATTGGTCCGGATAAGTCACATCAACCAGATACAAACCATTAGGTTTTGCTGTGGCTGCTGCTTTGGATCTGTCTTTCAATGCGAGCAAGGTATTAACCCATTCAGCTTGCTGCTTACCTTTACCAATCTCAAGTAAGGTGCCAACAATATTACGTACCATGTGATGTAAGAAGGCATTGGCTTTGATATCAACACAGATATACATACCTTGGCGAGTCACATTCACTTCATGTACTTTGCGAAATGGTGTTTTTGACTGGCATTGAAGTGCTCTAAAACTGGTAAAGTCATGTTCACCGACAAATAGCTGCGCCGCTTGGTGCATCTTGTTCTCATCAATTTCGCCACGGTAATGGCTAACGCCACTTCTTAAAATGCCCGGACGTAATTGGTGGTTATAAATCATATAGCGGTAGCGTCTTGCGGTCGCCGAAAAACGAGCATGAAACTCGTCATCCACGACTTTTACCCAACGCACTGCGACATTATCAGGTAAATTAACATTTACCCCTAATGTCCAAGCTGTATCTTTGCGGATAGCATTCGTTTCAAAATGCACCACTTGGCCAGTTGCATGCACGCCAGTATCCGTTCTTCCCGCACATTGGACCGTAATAGGTTCATTCGCAACAATAGAGAGCGCTTTCTCTAACTGGGCTTGCACAGAGTCGACATCGAGTTGGCGTTGCCACCCGAAATACTGACTACCATCATACTCTATACCTAACGCAACCCGCATCACACACCTCTTAACTCGGTTCAACTATGTTTGAACGACAACGTCAAAAAGATTAATCGACAGTATCGCTAAACGAAATCATTTAATAGGCGGCGATTCTAGCATAACAGTGCCAAACGATAAGCATAAAAAAGGCGCCTTAAGCGCCGTTTTTAACTGATTATTTTACACTAACTCTTTTATCAATCCTGCCGCTTCTTCTTGCTGCCTTTCATTGCCATCGAGTTCAACCTCTTTAAGCAAAGCATGAGCGCTGTCATTATCATCGATTTCAATATAAGCACGCGCTAAGTCGAGTTTGGCATTGATTGAGTTTTCCGCATCATCAACGTCAACCATCGAGATATTGCCCATAAACGTATCAAGCTCGCCCATGTCGACGTCTAACTCTTTATAAAGATCCGTTTCTACACTATCTTCGTCTGCTTCATTGAGTAATCTATCGATATCAATAAAGCCGTTATCTTTTTGGAAAGACGTTAAGTCATGCTCTGGAATATGACTCGCGGAAACACTTCCTTCATTAGCATCAAGTGCGGCCAATGCTTGATCAACGGTTAGCTTGCTATCATCTTCGATGATAAACGAGTTAATGTCCTCTTCGTCTTCACCTTCGACAGCTGATGCCCCTGTTGCAGCAAGTGCACTGAGTAATTCATCATCGGTTAGTGTCGAATTGGTTAACTCAGCGGATGCTGCATCCCAATCGAGTGCTGCAGGTTCAGCTTTTTTAGTGCCTTTAAGATCATCAAAGAAACCACTGTCTTTTTCAACTTTTACGCTTGGCTCTATCGGTGTAGAAGTAAACTCAAGCATGTTGTCTGCAGCTTCTGGCTGTTCATCTACATCTATCTTGAGATCAATGCTTGAGTCGACATCAGTTTCAACATTGTTTTTGAATTCAGCAAGTTCAGTCCCATCTAGCGCAGAGGTATCAAAATCCAAGCTGAAATCAACATCGGCAGCCTCCGTCATTACACTCTTGGTCTCTTCGCTGCTATGTAACTCACTAAGAACATTATCTGCAGATGTTGCTGACAAATTAAACTCTGCCAATAAGCTATCAAGTTCACCCTCTTCAACGGGTTGCTCTGGCACTTCTGTCGCTAACTCTGCAGCAATATCATCAACTAATGCTTTTGACTCTTGCGGGAGTTGAATTGCATGTTCATCAACCGGAGCGTCTAAATCGGCGAGTAACGCATCCAGTTCATTATCTAAGTCCGCTTCATTCACGCTTATATCATCAACACCAAGATCAAGCTCGGCGGCAATTTCTAAAGGCAGCTCAAGCTCAGCAGCGATTTCGTCAGACAATGCATCAATATCGCTATCATTGGCCAATGTATCTTGCTCATCAGCTGTGATATCAAACTCTGCAAGCAGTGAGTCTAAATCATCGTTAGGAGTAACGTCTTCCTTTATCGCTGGGCTGTTGGCCGCCAGAAGCAAGTCTAGTTCATCAAGTTCAGGCTCGCGGTTAAGCGCTTCATTGGTACTATCTTCATCAAATCCCGCTAACAGTGCATCGAGAGCGTCTTCATCAGCGATTGATTCACTTTTAGTCTCTTCATCAAAGCCCGCTAGTAATACATCGAGATCGTCTTCATCAGCGATTGATTCACTTTTAGTCTCTTCATCAAAGCCCGCTAGTAATACGTCGAGATCGTCTTCATCAGCGATTGGTTCACTTTTAGTGTCTTCATCAAAGCCCGCTAGCAATGCATCGAGATCGTCTTCTTTTGCGATTTCAACCGTTTTTGGTTCTTCGTCAAAACCCGCTAACAAGGCATCAAGGTCATCTTCGTTTTCTGCCGAGGGTTGCTCTAGTGAATCAAGGGCTTCAACTTCGCCATCTTGCTCACCCATCGCCTCCGCCCACAAATCATCTAACGACTGCCCTTCATCTGCTGCCTCTTCAACCACAAATTCAGCTGAGTCGTTCAACTTTGGCTGTTCAATCTCATCCATTGAGTCAACTGAATTTTCAGCCTGCTCAGAATCTAAATGTATTGCTAAACTATCATCGGTATCAGACGCTTCATCGCTCGCAGCACTCTCAGTCAATACATCAGCGTCACTGGTTTCTGGATTAGCTTCCAAGGGGGTGTCACTGTCATTACGGCGACGGATAAACATCCAGAAAATCCCGAGCATAAGAAGCGCTGGAACCACTGCACCGAAGATCAGCAACAAGGGGTTATCCATCAAAGAGCGCCAAAGTGTTGATGTTGGTTGCTCTTTTTCTTGACTCAGTAAATCAATCTTTTCTTGCTTAGCAGTAACGTCACTCTTAAGCGCGTCATTTTCTAAATTTTTATCTTGCAACGCCTGCTTTAGCAGTGCGTTTTCTGCTTTCAACTCTGAGATCTTTTCCTGAAAGGATTCAGTATCAGTTGAGCTGATGGTAATTTCATCTGTAGCCCGAGCCAATTCATCTGTCAGTGCTAAATTAAGCGCTTCTGCTTGCTCAAGTTTATCACTGAGCGATTTAATTTCAGTGGGTGTTTTAATTGCTTTGATGACAGGTTTAGCTGTGGGTTTGACGGCGGGGGTAACCCGTTGCTTAACTATGCTCTCGGTGGGTTTCTCTTTCGTTTGCGCCGTTGACGACCAACCACGATCGTTATATTCAGCACGTTTTTTAGCATCTGTTGTTGATACCTGCTGCATGACGTCTTTTGACGGCACCAGTAAGATCATTCCGCGTTCTAAGCTATTATAATTCTTTCCGCTAAAGGCGTGAGGGTTAGCATCGAATAGTGCCGACATCACTTGATAAACCGTTACGCTATTATCCGGTTTTACAGCCTGCGCGATACTCCAAAAGGTATCAGATGATGTAGTAGGACCATATTGTCGCTTGACCGACTGAACTTGGCCTTCAGGGCCGGTGATCTTTAATGATTCTGCGACGGCAAAATTAATCGAAGGGCCAACAGTTAAGACAGTTAAAACGACGGCAAAAATGCCAACAACAAGATGTGAAGTGCGAAAATTCATCAATCCTTCCCTTTGAAG
>NZ_PJBM01000244.1:0-32844 GCF_002836075.1 Shewanella sp. GutDb-MelDb
CGGGAAAGACCATGATGGTTCTACGGCATTTTTATCTACGTACTTCGGCAACTCCGATGGGGAGTTGGTGTTTTCTGTTATTTCTGCAGTCGGTTGGCTTTTATGTTTTAAATTGAAAACTCAAATGCTGAGAGTTTGCGCTTTTAAAATCCAGTGTAGATGCGGCTGAGGCCTTTGATGGCATGGATGCCATCGTTGAGCTTACATGGACGTACTTGCAGCGAGCCTCAGTTGCGTCTGCACATAAGGTCGTTTATTCACATCCATGTGATCACGACATTCGGACATCCTGTCCAGCACCTGCCGCAGGCAATTGGAACCACAGAGGCAAAGTATTGACCTTTGATTGACGAAGATTGTAGTGGTCAAGTCAGTCTATGGTTAATCCTAGTTTTCTAGGCATCTTTCTTTAGCTCAAATTATACTTATTCTTGGCTGTGTTATTAGATATAAAATATTTACAACAATTTCTTAGCAGTGATAAGTTGAACGAAATTAACACAGTTTCTGAGTGCGTTATCGAGCGACGAATGAATAATCTATTATGCAAAGTGGGTAAATGAACAAATTTTGGCTTACTCATAAAATTGATATGGTCATTTTAGCTGTAATACTTTTAAGTGTATTGGCTTGATTTGTCCATATTTGGTCAGGTGAGAATTTCGAAGAAATAGATTTAAGTAATAGCGTTATATCATGTGAACTCAATGGAAAATTTAGTACCTATTCAGTTCAGTTATCAAAAAATGGCACTTACTATTTAATGACTAAAAAATACAATTTTTGCGAATTGTACAGTGATGAAATACGTGGTAAATCAATAAAAGGGGAGTACCTTAAAGGTAATAACCTATTGAAAAAGCTTGAGGTCGATGGTGCTAACTACCATGAGCAGATAGCACTAAGTGCTTACTTTTCTGGCCTACTAGTAGCATTTATCTGCTGGGTCTTTATTCGAAGCCCCATAACGTGGGTTTTACTTAAAATGCAAACGAGCCTCCGAATTAAGATTCACCAAGGCTAATTTCTAGTGGAACTGCGAACATTTTACGCTGTTTCGCAGTAGTGCTACATCATTTGATCAAACTGTCATCAACCTCTTAAATGGGTGTTAAGGTCTTCTAGATAATATGGCTCGGAGAAATGAACTAGGAAGTATAGCTAGTGGATTAATAGGTTCATTTAGCAGCCGAAATAATGATATCGGTGGTTATTGGGGGATCGGGAAATTACACAAGTTTGTTGAGAATGATTCTAAAAAAGAGATTATGATTGATCTTCTATCTGGGAATATCAGTCCTCAAACAGACGAGTTTGATTCACTGATTGAGTCCTATCGAGATAGATTGGACTCACACCTAACTACTGGCTCTATCCCCAAAGCTTGGCTAGTTTCTGTGGAACTCACCGTGCTATTTGAAACTGAATATGAAAAGAAGCATCATTATTGGCGCTCCGGACTGGGCAAACCATATAAGGCAAAGTGCGATATCTTAGATGATAATGGTAAGCATCATGTGGCATATGCATATAACAATAGTCAGCCGCATGACCCGAATAGAGAAGCAAGGAGTTGCCGCTAGAAGCAATAAGTTTAGTCTAACTGGCGTAAATTCTACATAGTAAGGCAAAGGAATGACCAGAGCTAAAAAATTTAAGTTACTGATGATTGTTCAATTAATTGTCACAGTAATGTACAAAACGATTCCTATCGAACTCACATACTATATGAATTCATTTTTTATCGTAGGCATGGCGCTAGGGGCTTACTTGATATTAAAGGCGATTGTTTATGCCTGCCCAAACTGTGGAAAGCACCAAATAATGCTTGGTTTTTTTAAGTATCGTTTACCAACTGACAACTGTTATGTGTGTTGCGAGAAAATTGATAGCTAAATATATTGGCAGCGTTGTCAGTGAACCTAAAATTATCAGAGGGTGTGTCGACTGTTACTGAGGTTAGGTACTATAGAGTTGCAAGTAGCAATAATAACAAAAAGGGAGCCTTCGGCTCCCTCGTATCACTCACTATTGTAATTTAAACCACTGAACCAAACTCAGAATCACTTACGCAATTCTCTGCGTAATATCTTACCCACTGTAGATTTAGGCAATGCATCGACAAAGATAACGACTTTTGGGATCTTATAGGCGGTTAGCTGCTCGCGGCAGTAGCTGTCGATTGCCGCTTTAGCTTGTTCATGATCGGCATGAATATCGTTTAATACGATAACCGCTTTAACGGCTTCACCGCTACGATCGTCTTCAATACCAATCACGGCACATTCGAATATTGCTTCGTGATTCGACAGTATATCTTCGACTTCGTTTGGATAGACGTTAAAACCAGAGACGATAATCATGTCTTTCTTGCGATCAACAATTTTATGGAAGCCGTCTTCAGTGGCAATCGCGATGTCGCCTGTTTTAAAGTAACCTTCGCTGGTCATGACTTTTGCCGTTTCCTCTGGGTTATTCCAATAACCTAACATCACCTGTGGACCAAAGACGGCAAGCTCGCCGGTTTCTCCTGTGGCGACTTCGTTATCATCCATGTCGAGAATCTTTACCAAGGTGCCAAGGACGGGTTTGCCAATCGTGCCGAGCTGTTCGAGTCCAGGTGCATTGAGCGACACCACCGGTGATGTTTCCGATAATCCGTAACCTTCAGAGATGGTGCAGCCTGTGGTTTGCTGCCAAACCGAAGCCGCTGCTTGAGTTAATGCAGTACCTCCGGAGATGGTCACTTTTAAGTGGCTAAAATCCAATGCCTTAAATTCTGGTTGGTGACATAGCCCGACAAATAATGTGTTGAGCCCTGCAAATCCAGTGAATGAATATTGTGCCAGCGCTGAGATCAATCCTGAAATGTCGCGTGGATTTGGGATCAATATAGAACAACCGCCACGCTCGTAATAAAGCACTAAATTCACCATGAAGGCGTAGATATGGTACACAGGTAGCGGCGCGACAAAAATCTCTTCACCTTCAACTAGGCGACTGCCAATACGCGATTTTATCTGCATGGCGTTGGCGAGTAAATTACCGTGGGTTAACATTGCCCCTTTTGATAATCCGGTGGTCCCACCGGTATATTGCAGTGCTGCAATCTGTTCTGGCACGCTAATCACAGGCACATATGTCAGTAGCTCACCCGCTTTTAGCACATCACAAAAGGCGATGGTTGCAAAGGGGACTTCTGGTTGCGGTTGCGGTGCAATCAAGTCCATTGCATGCGTGGATATAACGGTTTCAATACTGGTGTTAGCAATCACTTCAGTCAATGTTGGCAACAGATCCGATAGCACCACTAGGGCTTTTGCGCCTGAGTCATTGAATTGGTGGATGAGCTCCCGTGGGGTATACAAAGGGTTGGTATTGACTAACACCATACCTGCTTTAATGGCGCCATAAGCGGCAATCACAAACTGAGTGATATTGGGCAGTTGAATCGCAACTCTATCGCCCTGTACTAAATTCGTTTCTTGTTGCAGGTAAGCGGCAAACTGGCGTGAAGAATGATTAATCTCGTTGAATGTGGTTTCTTTCCCTAAACAAGAATAAGCGGCTTTATCACCGTATCGAGCACTTGCAAGGTCAATCAGATCATTGAGTGAGGCGTATCGGGAGAGATCGAGTGTTGAGTCTGAATCATATGCCATGGAGATACCTTCGTTAGCCAGTTTTTGATTGTTTTTGGGGTTGATTAGTGAATCAAACAGGTGTTTAGATTAGTGCGATTGTCACCCTAAGGTCAATGGTCAACAATGAAATAAATTGTTTCATGCCTGCAGAACAGAGCAATGGCTATCAGCTTGTAACAATTAGATTTTTTACTCTACTTTTTTACCGGCGAGATTAACCCCCTAGATTAACAGGTAAAGCAGCGGTTACTTTACCTGTTAACTCAAGCTTGCTTGATGATGGTTATAGCGGGCTAAAGAAATTAGATTGTTGCGTTACTTGGTTGTGACTGTGCTGCTCTGACACGGTAAAGGTTATTGCGCTGCGGCTGCTTTCAAGTTCATTTAGATCTGCCAAGACGGTTACCGGGTAATCTAGCAGCTCACCCGCATTAATTAACAAACGGGTATTTCCTGCGAGTTTATAGCTACTGTTACCTGACACATAGATTTGATAGTGACGAGCCTGCTGGGTTTTATTACGGATTTTTAGCGTAAAGCTATTTTCAACTTCATCGGTTAATGTTTCACGGTACAGCGTTTGTCTATCACGAATGATGTTTAGCTCAATGGCAGAACGATTACTGATATCAATTCCAATCACGGTGAGCATGATCAAGGCTGCAATACCGTAGCCAAGAAATTTGTAAGATTCATAAAAAGGCACGGCTTTGTCGACTAATGCATTCTCACTGCTGTAACTAATTAAGTCAGGTTTGTAGCCGAACTGCGCCATGGTCTGGTTACAAGCATCGACGCACGCGCCGCAGTTAATACACTCATATTGCAAACCGTTACGGATATCGATACCCGTGGGGCAAACATCCACACAGAGGTTGCAGTCAACGCAATCACCTAAACTGGTTTCTTGTTTGCGTTTACGAGGACCACGACTTTCGCCACGAGTTGCATCATAGGTAACAGTCTTGGTATTGGCGTCAAACATCGCTGACTGAAAGCGGGAATAAGGGCAGCAATGTAAACACATTTGCTCACGCATCCAACCTGCATTAAGGTAAGTACAGATGGCAAAGAACCAGACCCAGGTGCTGATCCAAAAGCTGGCATCAAAAGTGAGAATATCCAGATATAACGCTCTGGCTGGAATAAAATAAGCGATAAAGCCACAACCCGTGAGAAGGGCAATTGCGCCCCACGCCAGATGTTTGCTGGTTCGTTTGGCTATTTTGTTTAAACTCATGGGGGCTTTGTCTAAGGTAATACGCTTGTTGCGGCTGCCTTCAATTTGCTCTTCAACCCATACGAACATGAATGTCCAAGCGGTTTGTGGGCACAGGTATCCACACCAAACTCGGCCCCAAAATACAGTGGCAAAAAACAGTAAAAATGCAGCTGCGATAAGCACCCAAGCAAGAATAGTGAAATCTTGAGGCCAAAGCGTGGTGCCAAAGAAAATGAATTGTTGGTCGCTAATATTAAACAGAATGGCTTGTCGACCTTGATAAGAGACAAACGGTAGTAGAAAAAATAGCGCAACCAATAAGCTATTCATCCCGGTTCGAATGCGTTGAAAATATCCTTTTTGCTCTCGAATATGGATCTTACCGCTAGGCGGGCTGTCGACCTGCTTAATGGGAATGCGATTATTCGGTCGTTGGCTATGGGTGTTTTCTATTACTTTGCTATTGTTTTTATTTAACATTGGCTTCTCTATAGGCACTAACATTGTTCACTCAGTGCCTATATAGCAAGCTCTAGGCCATGTTTTAAGTTATTGATTTTGCTTGGTATTGTTCTTTTGGTTACACTCTTTGATCGCGATATATCGCGAATCCATTGTATGTCGTGTCTTGCCGTTGATGAACGCTTACTATATTGGCCGAGCAATAGCGAGTTTAAGCATACGAGAGCGCAAGGTGCTGGGGGGCATTCCCAGTATTGCTGCAGCACCGATTGGCCCTGAGATCCGCCATTGACTCTGCTTTAATATTTTTAAAATATGTGCTTTTTCTATTTCAGCTAATGTCTGTTTAGCGTTGGTTGCCGCAGTAGATGTTTTAGCTTGAGGCTCTGATGCTAGTTGGCCAAACTCGAGCACTGGCCCCGTTGATAAGATCATCTCTCTTTCAAGCACATTCTGCAGTTCACGCACATTACCAGGCCAGCTATGTTTGGTTAAATTTTGCATACCTCGTTGGCTAACCTTGCTTATTTTTTTACCTAATTTACGGTTTAGCTCCTGAATAAGGTGACTAACGAGTTCAGGAATATCCGACAAACGGCTGCGCAATGGCGGTACTACAATGGGAAAAACATTAAGCCGATAATAGAGATCCATTCTAAACAGACCTTGTTCGACCCGCTTTAGCAGATCGTGATGGGTCGCGGTAATCAGTCTGATATCAACTTTAATTGTTTGGCTACTGCCAACGCGTTCAAACTCTTGTTCTTGAATGACCCTGAGCAGTTTTGACTGGGCTTCTAGACTCAGTTCAGCCACTTCATCGAGAAATAGAGTGCCATTATTTGCGAGTTCGAAACGGCCTTTTCGACGACTTGTCGCACCTGTGTATGCGCCTTTTTCATGGCCAAACAACTCACTTTCAAGTAAGGATGTTGAAAATGCAGCGCAATTGACACTCACTAATGGCTTATCTGCACGGTTACTTAAGCGGTGCAGGTTACGGGCGACGAGTTCTTTACCTGTGCCATTCTCGCCACTAATTAACACCGTGCTTTCTGTATTGGCAACAAGCTTAATCTGCTGAATCAACTGGTTAATTTGTTGGCTTTCACCTGATATGCCAACATCTCCAGTACGGTCTGCAAGCTCTAATTGCAAATATTGATTTTCGAATGATAGCTTCTCTGACAGGGCTTGAACTTGCTCTAGCGCTTGGCGGAGTGACTGTTCCGTTTGCTTTTGAATACTGATATCACGAAATATCGCGACAACTCCCATAAGCACTCCATCTTTATACACCGGGGTTGAGGTGTAATGGACTGGAAAGCTAGAGCCATCTTTACGCCAAAACACTTCATGGGTTATCTCTCTTGCTGTGCCATCTCTGAGCGTGTTGTAGATGGGGCAGTCCTCTTTAGGATAATGGCTACCATCGTTATGGCTATGGTGATGGCAGTCATGAATATTCTTGCCTAACAACTCCTGGGTTTGCCAACCCGTCATCTTCTCAGCGGCTGGATTGATGAACACGGCATTGCCGTCGAGATCAAATCCATAAATACCTTCGCTGACCGCGTTTAGTATCAATTGGTTCTCTGGCAGAAAGTCTGCATGAGCGGTTTTTTGTTTAAGATTGATAGCTGACATGGTGGTTCCTGTCGCGATATGAAGTGACAAAGCTAGCGTAAGTATACGTTAAACCGCTGAGTCACGATATAACGTGCTTTGGTAGTGGTTTCAAATATGCAGAATAATCGTTCAATATTTTTAACTAGATGAGTCATGGCTGTTGTTTGTTTTGAACATGGGTCTAGCGGTTTTATGGCCCTGATGACTCGACTTTTTTATGTTTAATCCACTCCGGGTTGAATGGTGAATATTTGAATCGTTAGTCTGTTATCCATCCAAGCTGCAGTATATGAACAGAATAGGGCAAGTAGACGTTTATTAAGTTAAAATGAGGTTAGTTGAAGTCTTACTGAATTTTGAGCCTGATTATGGAATACGATTTTTTACGCAATACAATGACCGGTACAGCATTTGCGCGGTTCAGTATGGATCATGAAGCGATGGGTTTTTGGTTGTCGGAAGAGCTTGGTGACAATCCTGAGAAGCATGTCGAGATCTGTCAGCAGCTTGAAAAGCTACAAACTGGCCAGCTAAGTGATTGGCGCTTAATTGGTAAGGCACTGTCGATAGAGTTTGATTGTGAACAGGTCAGAGTGTTTGCCAATAATATCGAAGAGGGCGAGGAGGAGGATGCTGAGATGGATGAATCAATGTCATTCTATAATGGAGAGTCTGAAGCATTTTGTGGTTTAGAGGATTTCTATGCGGTATTGGTCAACTGGCGTAAGTTTTTGGATGAATACTAGTTGGCTATAGAGCATATTAAAAAAGGCAGCCTAGGCTGCCTTTTTGCTGTTTAACTATCCAGTATAAGCGATATCAGTTATTGGTTTAGGTATCTAACAGCCATCTCTGTACGTGACTTAGCATTGGCTTTGCGAAGTAGATTTTTTACATGTACTTTAACGGTGCCTTCGCTTATATGTAACTGCTCTGCGACCACGCGGTTACTTTGTCCTTCAGCAAGGTGCTTTAATATCTCTAGCTCCCTTGGTGTTAGGTTTTCAATCCAGTCTTGCTCATTAACTGAGGTATTTAGCTCAGATAAGTAGTCTTTAACATTCTCGCTAATAATACGATGTCCTAACATGGCATTCTTTAGCATCTCAAGCAGCAGATCTGGCTCGGTATCTTTAAGTAGATAACCATCTGCGCCCGCTCTAACCAGTCTAATCACATCTTGTTTAGCATCCGAAACGGTCAAAATAACAATACGGGAGGTGACGCCCTCTTGTCGCAAAGCATTGAGTGTATCGAGGCCTGTCATCCCTTTCATATTGAGATCAAGTAACACTATATCGGGCTCATTTTCAGCGACGGCAGAAAGTGCGTCTAGCCCACTTCCCGCTTCACCAAAGAGAGTGAAATCGGAGTCTGAGGTAATAAGCTGACAGATCCCGCGACGCAATAGCGGGTGATCGTCGATAACTAGCACTGAATAAGGCTTACCCATTTAATGGCCTCCTACTGAGGTTAACTCGCAATTCAAAAGTTAAAGATGTCATTTTTGCTTTAATAGCTGTTTTATATAGCAAAAAATCACACTGGTTCTTGTTGAGGTGGGAAGGTTAACGTCACTGTGGCACCACCTTCCTCATTTTGGCTAAATTCTACCACACCTGATAGGCGACTTGCGCGCTCATGCATGATCCCTAAACCAAAATGTTGATCTCTTTCTTTGAGTTTTTCTATTCCGAGCCCATCATCACTAATACTAATAATCACTTTGGTATCAGATATTTTTTGGCAGCTGATATGAATATGCTGGGCGCTAGCATGCTTAATCGCGTTGAGTGTGGCTTCGCGAGTGAGCTGTAAAATATGAATATGTTGCTGGGCACCGAGCAGCTGTACTGGCAGTTTATAATCGAGTGTGATGTTAGCATCACTTTGACTGCGTAATTGCTCAACCATTGCTTCTATAGCGTGTCCTAAGTTGGGATCTTTAATTGTCAGCCTAAAGGTGGATAGCAACTCTCTGAGCTGCGCATAGGCGGTATTGACGCCTTCATTTATTTCTTGTAACTGCTCTGCTGCTCGCGGACTTTTCGATGTTTTGTCTAACTCTTTGGAGAGCAAATTAACTTGGATTTTTAAAAATGACAGTAATTGGCCCAAGGAGTCATGCAATTCGCGCGCGATAACCCCTCGCTCTTCCATGAGTGCGAGTTGCTGTCGTTGCTCACCTGCATTGTGGATCACCATTGAGCGTGCCAGCATGATGGCAAAGTTACTATATAGCGCTGTTGTATAAGGTCGCTCAGAAATGACTTCTAAATAACCTAGGTTATTTTGCTCAAACTGTAATGCAAATTTCTGTGAATTCTTAACGTCATGCGGCCACTCACCTTGAGCATCGATGATGTATTGGACTTGCTCATCTTCCACTACAACCAATCTTAGGCTGATGTTAGGTTCATGGGTTTGCAGCTGGTTAATGGCATCGGTCAGCGTATTGATGTCTAATTTACTCGAGTGCAGCATGACGACATTGTCATAGAGTAATTTCAGCTCATTATTGGCACGCGTTAATGCAAGCGTCTTTTCTTGTACCTGAGATTCTAACCCTTGATAGACGCTGGCCAGTTTTTTTATTGTACTATCGAGAGCGCTGCTTAATGCACTCAATTCGATATACTCTGTTTTAGGCATTACTACATTAAAGTCGCCTTGTGAAATTGTATCAGCAGCCTGCATCAATTGTTGCAATGGTTTAACAACCTTACGTTTGGCAATCCTTACCGTGACGAAGGCAATCAACAGCATTATGCCCAAACCGACTATCTGACTAATCGCCAGCAGCTTAAGTTTAAAGGCGGCATGTTGCTCAGTTTCTAATACGAAAAGATCAATGGTATCGACAAAGTCTTTTAGTGCAGCGGCATACAGGCGTGAGTTCTCAGATTCAATGTAATAACGCATTATTTGCCACTTATCGATGACGGTGAGGTACTTATCCTTCATGTCTTGTGGAGTATACCAAGCGAGCGTTGCCTTAAGCGCTTGAGAATTGAGGGTGTTTTCAAATTCTTCAATTTTTTCTGCCGCCGATTCACTGCCAGAATTGGCATAAAACATAAGTCGATAACTTTGCATTCTCAGCGATCCGGAGGCATTAATCGCTCTGGCATCTCCTAAGCTATAGGACAAGTTAACGATGGCAAAAATAGCCAGTCCGCTGGACAGTAATATCAGCGTTAACATGAATCCCCATATCGCTGATGTAAGTCTGCCTTTTTTCATTCAAGAGTTCTCATTTATTGGGGTTATGAACTATTTTATTAATAGCATTTATTAATTATTGCATACTGCAATATGTTACTAAAAACACAAAGTGTGAGCAACAACACGTTTACAAGTTGATCTAACGCAAGTTTTAAGGAGGATACCCCTAATGGGGTATGTTTTTGTTAGATGCAAGAGGCTAAATTCACCTTGGAATAGGTGGGACTATACTATAAATATTATAAAGTAAAATGGAGATGAGATGGTGAGAACATTAACTAAAAAGGCTTTTGCACTGAGTGCAATGGTTGCTGCAAGTTTAATTGCTGGTAGCGCATTCGCAAGTGACAAAACTGAACCACGTAACGAAGTGTACAAAGATAAGTTCAAGAATCAATATGAAACTTGGCATGAAACTTCAGAAAGTAAAGAAGTTGTTGATATGCTTGAGCAGGTTCCAAGTTTAGTTGTGCTTTGGGCTGGTTATGGTTTTGCTAAAGATTATAACGCTCCACGTGGTCACATGTATGTAATCACTGACTTAAGAAACACCTTACGTACCGGTGCCCCTAAGTCTGCTGAAGACGGTCCAATGCCAATGGCATGTTGGTCTTGTAAGAGCCCAGATGTACCTCGCATGATCGAAGAGCAAGGTGAAGACGGGTATTTTGCGGGTAAATGGTCTAAAGGCGGTCCAGAAATTGTTAACGCTCTTGGCTGTGCTGATTGTCACGTAAAAGGTTCTTCTAAGTTACGTATGTCTCGTCCATTTGCTGAGCGCGCAATGGAAACATTGGGTACACCATTTGATAAAGCGTCTAAGAAAGACAAGCAATCAATGGTTTGTGGTCAGTGTCACGTTGAGTACTACTTCGAGAAGACCAAAGATAAGAAAGGCTTTGTTAAATTCCCTTGGGATAACGGTACAACAGTTGAACAGATGGAAGTCTACTATGACAACATCGAGTTCTCTGACTGGACTCACGCTGTTTCTAAGACTCCAATGCTTAAAGCACAGCACCCAGGTTATGAAACTTGGCAGCTAGGTGTTCACGGTAAGAACAACGTAAGTTGTACTGACTGTCACATGCCTAAAGTGAAAAGCGAAAAAGGTCGTAAGTTTACTGACCATAAAGTAGGTAACCCATTCGATCGCTTTGAAGAAACTTGTGGTAGTTGTCACGAGCAAAGCAAAGAGTTCATGGTTAACTTAACTGAAGATCGTAAGCATAAAGTTGCTGATCTTAAAGCACGTGCTGAAGCTCAGCTAGTGAAAGCTCACTTCGAAGCAAAAGCTGCTTGGGATGCGGGTGCAACTGAAACTGAAATGAAGCCTATCCTTATGGATATCCGTCATTCACAGTGGCGCTGGGACTATGCAACTGCATCACACGGTGTTGCTGCTCACGCAGCTGATGAAGCACTTCGTGTACTAGGTACTGCGGTAGACAAAGCGGCTGATGCTCGTATCAAGCTAGCTCAACTACTTGCTGTTAAAGGTGTTAAGCAACCAATTGCTTACCCTGACACTTCAACCAAAGCTAAAGCACAAGCTGCTCTAGGTATGGATATGAAGAAGATGAATGCTGATAAAGCTGAATTCAAGAAAACTTTAGTACCACAGTGGGAAGCTGAAGCTGAAAAGCGCGAAGCAACTTACAAGTAAGTCTATTGTTTCTACCTAGCTCTATATAGAAAAGCCCTCGTTGATGAGGGCTTTTTTTTGCTTTAAATTAACTCGTTTGACCTTAATGTCGGTCTACTTAATCAGTGCCAGTAAGGCCTTAAACCTTTCCCCTATCGCTTCATGTTGCAGTTCAAACAGCAATGACTCTACATTGGTTTGTAATGCACCATGGGCTTGCATCATCTCTATTCCGAGTTTTTTATTAACAGGATCTCGCGAAGACATTGCATCTACAACGAGGTAAGTCGGGTAAGCATTATCTAATAGGTCCATGCAGGTTTGGTACACGCAAACATGGGTTTCTATGCCTGCGACAAGGATATTTTTTTGACCCATTGCTGACAATTTCGCCCTGAACTTTGGACATTGCCAGCCGCTAAAATGTTGTTTTGCAATTGGCTCCGTGGTTTTGATTAGCTCTGTGGCTAATACATCACTAGTGGCACCCAATTTATCGGGTAGTTGCTCGAGCCATAGGATCGGAATGTCGAATAACTGAATGCCTTTAATTAATAGCGCTAATTTATGGTGTAACTCTTCACTTTGATGCATGACTCGTGCGAGTTGCCCTTGCACGTCAACAATGACTAATACGCAATCTTCTGGCTTCAACATTTTAATGTTCCTAGTACTTGTTGCAAAGGTTACTAGTACACCTCAAAAGTCGCTTTTAACCAATAGGCGATAAGTCTAAGCCGCGACATCTTTGCCTTATGAGCGTGCAGTTATTGAATAACTGCACTTTTTTGGTGCGTTTATATTCATTTTTCAATGCCTGATTTGTTCTATCTCATTGTTTTTATGGTATTTGATTTGTTGGCCTAATGCTTGAAGAGTCTTTGTTAGAATTAAAAATAGTCTTCAAGGAGATCGCCATGAAATTGGTCAGTGCCATTATTAAGCCATTTAAGTTAGATGATGTAAGAGAAGCTATCGCCAATGTAGGCATTGAGGGGATGACGGTGACTGAAGTAAAAGGCTTTGGTCGTCAAAAAGGCCATACCGAACTTTATCGAGGTGCTGAGTATCAGGTTGATTTCTTACCTAAGGTGAAGCTTGAAATTGCGACTAAAGCTGAAAACGTGGAGATGCTAGTTGAGGCGATAACGAGTGCTGCGCGTACAGGTAAAATTGGTGATGGCAAGATATTTGTTACCAACCTAGAACAAGCAACCAGAATACGAACTGGTGAACTAGACAACGAAGCACTTTAAAGGGGGATTGGACAAATGGATGAATTAACCAAACTAGGATTAACGGTCACTGAGCTTCGCTTTGCCCTTGATACGTTTTATTTTCTTATCTCTGGTGCGCTAGTGATGTGGATGGCCGCCGGATTTGCGATGTTAGAAGCAGGCCTCGTTCGTTCAAAAAATACCACTGAAATTTTAACTAAAAACGTCTGCTTGTATTCAATAGCCTGTGTCATGTATCTAATCGTTGGTTACAACATTATGTACGTTGATAATGCTGAAGGTGGTTGGTTACCCTCGCTGGGGTCATTGATTGGATCACAAGCTGATGGAGCAGATCATGCGCTTGAGTCCGACTTCTTTTTCCAAGTGGTGTTCGTTGCAACGGCAATGTCGATTGTGTCTGGTGCCGTTGCTGAACGGATGAAGTTATGGGCATTTTTGGCATTTTCAGTGTTTATGACGGCGGTGATATACCCTGTTGAGGGTTACTGGACCTGGGGTGGTGGATTCTTATCTGAAGCTGGCTTCGTTGACTTTGCGGGCAGCGGTATTGTACATATGGCCGGTGCTGCAGCGGCAGTTTCTGGGGTGCTATTGTTAGGTGCAAGAAAGGGAAAATATGGCGCTAATGGACAAGTAAACCCGATCCCGGGTTCTAACTTACCGATGGCGACATTGGGTATGTTCATCTTGTGGATGGGTTGGTTTGGTTTTAACGGTGGTTCACAGCTTTTAGTCTCGGATGTTGAAAATGCTAGCGCGGTGGCCAAAATATTTGTTAATACCAACTCTGCTGCGGCGTTTGGTGCGCTTTCTGCTTTAATTGTATGTCGATTGGTTTGGGGTAAAGCCGATTTAACTATGATCTTAAATGGGGCATTAGCAGGGCTTGTGGCGATTACCGCTGACCCTTTATCACCTTCTTTAGCGATGGCAGGTGTGATTGGTCTTGTGGCTGGCGGCGTGGTTATATTCTCGATTGTTGCATTTGACCGAATCAAAATTGATGATCCCGTTGGGGCAATCTCTGTCCATGGTGTGGCCGGACTCCTCGGGTTAATATTGGTGCCAGTGTCTAATGCCGATGCGTCTTTTGGCACTCAACTTTATGGTGCTGCAGTGATATTTGGCTGGGTATTTGCGGCCTCTTCAGTTGTTTGGTTTGGACTCAAAGTGACGATGGGGATCCGTGTGACAGAAGAGGAAGAATATAACGGCATGGATGCATCAGATTGCGGCATTGATGCGTATCCTGAATTTGTCTCAGTGAAAAGTGCTAACTAATGCAGTGATGATATTGCTAACAAGCAGGGCTTATGCCCTGCTTTTTTATTTGAGAGAAGCATTAACACCTCTAAGCTATTTCATGATCTGCGGCTAATGTTCTGCTAATAATGGTTTGGGATTAATGTCTGAGACTTAATGGAATTGGGCTGGTTAACGGTATACGATGAGCTAATACTGGCTTCTACTATTATTGGGTCGTTATCGGATGAATAAAGTGTTCAGCATTAGTCTATTGCTACTATTTACCACCAGTTTACCCGCGGTAGCTGGACAGGTTGTAGTGCGTAAATCTAGCGAGCCATTTGATGCGTTTGCAGTGCGCGATCAAGTGTTGGCTGACCATGAGTGGCAAGAAGCGCTCAGGTTTCAACAGCAAATAAAAATCTTACAAGCACTGCCTATGGGCTGCTTGCCTGTTGCTATTCCTTATCGCCATTTCACTTGTCGTGGCCAGTTCTACAGGCCTTATGAATATCAAAATAAACAGCTCTACATTGAAATAGAACCGCCGCAGGCGGTTACCCCCTAAGCTTGCTAGGGCAGTTGATTGCTTTACTGAATGAGTCGTACTTTTGATTTACGCTTTGTAACGTTTTTTGCCGAACGGACTCTTTTCTCCAACTATGCTTAAAGGTATGATTTTTTGCGTTGAGATCGTTATGAAATTCATTTCTTTAGCACTATTGTTCTCCCTGCTCATTTTACTGCAAGGTTGCAGTTCGACCCATGAGTTAAGCCATCAATATGCGCTTGAAAGCTATTATCATGATGAGCATTTTACGCGAGTGAACGATCTTCCTGCTGTAGAAAGCCTATTTGCCTTATCTGTTAGTGATATAACCAGTGTACGCAATGACCTCAATAGGGCGAGATTGTCAAAATCGAGCAATGTCATGCGCCACCAGTGGTTAGCTAATTATATCAATGCCCAAGATGGCGGCTTTCGTTATGCTGATAATCTGACTCGTTCAGCAAGCGATACATTTGGCGATCGAGAGGGCAACTGTTTATCTTTGGTGTTATTAACCGCGGCGATAGCGCAGGAACTGGATATTAGAGTCGAATATCAGGAGATTGATATTCCGCCCGTTTGGGATAAGCAAGGGGGATTCTATCTAGTGAATGGACACATTAATTTGAAACTGTTGCCGCAAGAAAGAGGCAATGTACTGAATGTTTCTGCAGGTGCTATCCAGATAGATTTTTTACCCGAACGTGCTATGCAAGGCTACGATAAACGTCGAGTGAGCCAATCTATGGTCGCTTCAATGTTTTATAATAATGTGGCTGCCGAAGCGCTGGTGCAAGGGGAGTATGACAAAGCTTACGGCTTGCTTAAATTAAGCTTACAGCAGGATAATCAGTTTTTACCTGCTATCAACACCTTGGCTGTTTTGTATCGATATAGAGGATTAAATGCGGAAGCTGAAGCATTGTATAAGTTGGCGTTGAACATCGACCCTGACGATATGAATGCGTTGTATAACTACGCGATTATTTTAGCCGAGCAAGATAGGCTTGATGAATGGGCGGGAGTGCACAAAGTCTTGGAACTTGCTCGTATTCGTAACCCGTATTATTACTATGGTATGGCGCAACAAGCGTATTTTGATAAAGAGTATCAAGCGGCATTGAACTGGTATCAACGTGCGATTGATAAAGCGGATTATCGCCATGAATTCTACTTCGGACTGTCAAGAACCTATTGGGCTACGGGGGACGAGCGTAGAGCAGAAGCTAACATGAAAAAAGCGTTGGCCTTGACCAATGACAGTAATAATAAGCGCCGCTACCAATCAAAGCTGCATGCTATTCAAGGTCACGACTAAACTGAGCCAGCTGTATGCATGCACATAATGGTATTGCTATAAATTTATCTATGCAAACTGCTATCAGGCGCAACCATATCGGATTTTTGCTTACTTTTGTCAATCTTAGCGCTTTAAGCTATGTCATCATCCTACAGACCATGGAGTTGCTCTGCGTCTAGCGTTGTGGCGCTGCCCTTGAATGCATTATTGCGAATAGGAATAAGTTATATAATGTTTACTAAGTGTTAAATGCTGATTGTGCGCCTGAAGTTAGTGCGGATTATTTTTAGTAAACTAATCTAAAACAAGTAGTTAAATTTATTTATTGTTATTTTTACTAACTTGATTGCAATGTGAGTAGATACTGGGATAAATTGAACTCAGTATCGCAATTGAGAGTTATGTTTTCATATATCACACGCTAGACGGAGCGCAGTATTACCATGTATTACAAAAATGATGATGTTCGAATTAATAAGATTAAAGAGTTGTTACCTCCAATTGCTATTTTGGAGCGATTTCCAGCAACAGAGAACGCATCAGCGACCGTATTTAATGCGCGTGAAAGCATCCACAATATTCTGGCTAAAAAAGATGATCGCTTATTAGTGGTTATTGGCCCATGCTCTATTCATGATCCTATTGCTGCGGTTGAATACGGTAAACGTCTTGTGGAGTTACGTAAGCAATATAAAGATCAATTAGAGATCGTTATGCGAGTCTATTTTGAAAAGCCTCGTACTACCGTTGGCTGGAAAGGTCTCATCAACGATCCAGACATGGATAACAGCTTTAAGTTAAATGATGGCCTGCGCACAGCACGCAAGCTATTGCTCGACTTGAATGATATGGGCTTACCTGCAGCGGGTGAGTTTCTTGATATGATCACGCCACAGTATGTTGCTGATTTAATGTGTTGGGGCGCCATTGGCGCACGTACCACGGAATCACAGGTACATAGAGAGCTAGCTTCTGGTCTTTCAAGCCCTGTTGGATTTAAAAATGGCACCGATGGCACGATTAAAGTCGCTATTGATGCGATTGGCGCAGCCAATGCTCCACACCATTTTTTATCGGTGACTAAATTCGGTCATTCAGCGATTGTTGAAACTAAGGGTAACCCTGATTGCCATATCATTTTGCGCGGTGGTAAAGAGCCAAATTATAGTGCTGCACATGTGGTTGAAATAAATAAGCAGTTAGATAAAGCCGGCCTACCTAACAATATAATGATCGACTTTAGCCATGCTAATAGCTGTAAGCAGTTTGCATTGCAGATGTCGGTTGCTGATGATGTTGCTGGCCAAGTCAGTGCGGGTGATACGTCAATATTTGGTGTGATGGTTGAAAGTAACTTGGTTGAAGGTCGTCAAGATCCAGTAGAAGGCGAACCGCTTTGTTATGGTCAGAGCGTCACAGATGCTTGCATTGGTTGGGATGATACCGAAAAAATGCTCAGCGTATTGAATCAGAGTGTTATCAACCGCCGATAACGGGTGCGTTAATTTTTTATCGCTGATATAAACCTAGTGTTCGCACTAGGTTTTTTTATGGCTGGCTTTTGGCATGGTTAAATCATACTTATTGCTATTGGGCGGTGTTAGCGGTGAGGCTGACGTTGCTATTTAGGCTGATAATGGGGGGAATTTGGTCGTAGTCTGCTTAACCGGCATTGCTCATAACGGCAGAGTTACTGGCAGTGATGCTACCGAACGATTATTTTTGTTGAAAATCCTCTTTTATGTACCACTTTACGTTGATAAACGATAGAATGTTGCGCAATTAATACCCTAAACAAGGATTGTAAAGGTATGAAAGCAAGTCAGCTTCGGTGCTGGGTTTCCTATTCAGTACTTTTCTATTTCAGTTTTTCGCAAAGTCTTTATGCATCCGACGATGTAGATGTGGCGATCGACAAAATAGCCAAACGCCTGCCTATTTTTAGTCAAAAACTGAGTTTTTACCTACCACATGATTGGAAATTAGCTTTTTCTCAGTCAGAGGATGGCATGTTTACAGCTGAATTTTTACCTAAAAACGAACAGTTACGAAACTGGTCTTCTATGGTGTGTATTCAAGGTTTTAAAGATTTGTCTGCCAATATAGAGCCTAGCGATTTTCTCGATACGATGGCGGAGGCTTATCGAGATAACTGCTATGGCGACGTGTTATATGAACGTGTAGATGACGAATTCATTGATGGCCATCAGACGGCAAGTGCCATTATGGGCTGTACTCGAATGCCCAACACGCACCTTAATGGGTTACAAGCTAACGTTTATAAAGCGCTAGAACACTTAGGTGAAATTGGCCATTACACTGCAGTAAAAGGCGAAAATGACCTGTACCTTATTCATAAGTCTATGAGAGGGGAGGAGTTCACTTCAACATCTGCACCGGTTGAAAGAGCTAACTATCGTGAGTTCATGTCTGCGATAACGCCCTTCAAATTAAATTAACGCATTAGGCGCTTAGTCGTACTTTTGTACTGGGGTTAGCTTTTCAATTATCAGGTCTTAATTATAAATAATACGTCCCGTCTTACGTTTGAGCCATTTGTCACTGTTAGAGTTAAACATAAATGGCTCAAACTAAAGTATTAGCGAGCATTTTTGGTTAAGCCGGCCCCTTTTCGTTATCTGCAGATTTTCTCGGTTGAACATTTGTAATCTAAGCTAGAACAAATCGCTTTTTGATAAGTTAGACATTTAACCGTATAGACGTCTATAATGCGCGCACAAAGCGGTAACCTAAGGTTATTGCAGTGTAACAACAATTAAAAATAACTAACTAGTCAACTTTATTGGTGCCTTAACTTTCAGCTTAAATGTTGAGTAAGGATAATCGGGAAGTCAGTTAAATTCTGACACTGCCCCCGCAACGGTGAATGGTGAGAGACAGGCGTATTAAAGCTTGTATTCGCATATCGATACTTAAATCGATATAGAACCTAAGTCCGGAGACCGGCCTGTAAAGTGATTTCGATGATTTCGGCGGGCAGATCTCGAAGTGCGGCAGTGTGCAAATGTAGCGATGGAGTTTTAGCGCTTAACTATTTGTCATTCCGTGACGCATTGCCCCGTTTTCCTTTAGGAGTCAAGGGCAAATGGGTATCAAACCATCTAAAATTGCGTTGCTTATCAGCGGCGTATTCAGCTTAACTGCATTGCCTGTACTGGCAGCAGAATCCAGCCAACAACTTGTCGTTGACGAAACGATCACTGTCACCGGTGCACGTTTTGACAGAACGACTGATCAGCAACTTACCGTCATTAATACCATTGAACGTGAAGAGATAGAGCGTCTGAATCCCAAATCTATTGCAGACGTTTTAGAAATTCTGCCGGGCGTAAGCGTCACGCGTAATGGTGGAGCGGGTCAAACCACTTCAGTTAGCATTCGTGGTAGTAACTCAAGTCATGTCTTAGTTATTGTTGATGGTGTCAAAGTGGGCTCAGCGACACTTGGCTCGGTTAGCTTCAACAGCATATCGCCAGAAAATATTGAGCGTATAGAAGTCTTAAAAGGACCTAGAGCCTCTGTTTGGGGCAGTGATGCCATTGGCGGCGTGATTCAAATATTTACTCGCCAACTTAAAAGCGGCGAAGGCTTTGTTGGTGCTGAGTACGGTACTAATGATTATCTTCGTGGCTCAGCTGGTTTTGGAATGGAGCACGGGGAGGGCAGTAGCACACTAGTTGTAAGTCGTGAGCAATCAAATGGCTATGATGTTTATGACGGTGCAGAATCTGAAAATGATGCTGATGGTTACGACCGTACCTCTATATCACTTAAAGGTTCACAATTACTTAGCCAGCAGTGGCAGGCACTCTGGAGCGGTCAATACGACAGAGGCAACAATCAATTTGATGATATTTATGGCAGTGGTGGTGTGGATGAGTCTGATTATGCCAATTACCTTTGGAATTTAGGTACGCAATATACTGGCGGAAAATATACCAGTAAGTTGACGTTTAGCCAGTCTCGAGATTATAACGAGAACTTCCGTGGTGATAACGTGGCTGCCGGAATTGCCAAATATGAAACTAAGCGTAAGCAAGTGAATTGGAGCAATCAATACCTCGTTGGAAATGGCTTGAACTTAAGCGGTGGCGTTGATTGGTCAAATGAAGCCGTGCTTGGTGATTACGCGCAAAATGACCGCGACATCGTTGGTGCTTATCTGTTGGTTGAGAAGCAATGGCAGAAGCTACTTGCTGAAGTCGCAGTTCGTTATGATGACGTAGAAAATGTCGATAGCGAAACGACTTATAACCTCAGTCTGGCTTACCAGTTTACTGATCAATGGCGTTTGTCGGCGACAACCGGCACAGCGTTTAAGGTGCCAACGTTTAATGACCTGTACTGGCCTGGTTCAGGTAATCCTGAATTGTTGTCAGAAACATCTGAAAGTTATGATATGACCTTGAACTATCGAGGTAATGATGTTCAAGCTTATGTCAGCTTCTTCAAGAACGACATCGATAACCTAATTGCTTGGGCTCCTACGGGGATCATTGGCGATAACGGTTGGGAGATCTGGAAACCTGCTAATGTTAACAATGCCGAAATCACTGGCGCTGAATTTTTTACTAAGTTTGGCTTGTTTGGCCTAGAGCATCAGTTAGCGTATACCTATTTAGATACTGAAGATAAAGCGACTGAAAAGGCACTTACTGGCCGTAGCGAGAATGAGTTTAACTATTCGTTGAGTTATCAATGGCAAGATTTTGATCTGTTGGCTAACTATCATTATCAAGGCAAGCGATACGCAGGCTACGACCAATACTTGGACGCATATCATCAGTTAGATCTGGGGCTAGGGTATAAGGTGACTGATAATTGGCAACTGCGTTTAAAAGCCAATAATGTGTTTGATGAAGAGATTGTCTCAGTGGCAAACTACTTCAGCCCTGGAAGAGAAGTCTTCTTCAGCGTGAGTTACAACGCACTGTAATAGAGCGTGCAGTAGAAGCTCAGCCAGAGCTAAGTAAAATAAAGCCAGTCATCAAGGTGACTGGTTTTTTTGTATCTGCAGCTCGTGGTGAGTCTAGCGCTACCTGAGTCCGGCATACCGGTTTTGAGGCTGGGTTGGTTGTGTTCGCGGTTTTCAAATGGCAGATGCAAAAAAACCTCGCTAGGCGAGGTTTCATGTTGAGTACTTAAGGTCTTACTTGCCTTAGACTCTGGTCTAAATGTTGCTACACCTAAACTAAATATTGGTGCCCGAACCCGGAATCGAACCAGGGACACGAGGATTTTCAATCCTCTGCTCTACCGACTGAGCTATTCGGGCAACGGCGCTATTAAAAGGCTTTTACTGATTTGAGTCAACTATTTTTTGCTAAATGGTGCTTTCTTTTGTTCGCACGTTGAATTATCCAGCGTTTAGCTGCAGAACTAAGCAATTCATTGCAATGGATCACTTTGGTAGCGTTACGACGAAGTAATGTTAAATTTGTGTGAATTTATTAGGCCTTTCCACGGTCTTGTCTTTATACAGAGAAAAAGATCAACGAGGAGAAATTGTTTGGGGCTTCACATTCGAACTGTTTGGACTATTCAGCGCCATCCATTAGGACTGTTTGTCAGTATCATTTTGTTGATCCTGCTCTCTTTGTTAGGTCTGCATAGACTCAACCTCGATGTTAACTTTAGTGATTACTTCTCACCAACCGATCCTCGGTTTGTAGCGTTTAACCAGATGAACGATAGTTTCGAACGCCACGACCAATTATGGCTACTACTTGAAAGTAAGCAAGATTGGCGAGAAGGGGAGCTTACTGAACCTCTTCTCACCTTTATAGAACAGTTAAAAGGCAATCCAAATGTATTAAGTGTTCAGGGCTACAATCAGTTTCTTCAAGGTGATGCTAGCGCGGATAAGATACTTAATTATAAAAAACATCCACGCCTAACATCAGTTTTATCGGAAAATGGCCAAGCCATACTATTGCAGCTAAAACTAAACGAGGCACAGTCTAGATCCTTTGCTACGCGCAGTGTGTGGTTGATGAGCACACTTGATGAAATCGATGCTGCAACAAGTGCTTTCTGGCTGCCAATGAATGTAAATAGTTATCTCAACGGCACGCATGCCTTAAATTGGCAATATGCCAAAGTGCTACGTCATGACTTACTTTGGTTTGCACCCTCGTTATTGGGTATTATCTTTTTGATGGCAGCGCTTTTTATCAGGCAAAAAGTGTGGATTACTGCGTTATGTCTTAATAGCGTTATAACCCTTATTTTGACTTTAGGCATCGCGGCTTGGTTAAAGCTAACGTTGGCAGCAATTAGTGCTTTTGTCCCTGTGATTATTGTGACACTGGCTTTGGCGTATGCATCTCACCTCTATTTTGCTTGGCGGCGTGCAATCAACTTAGGTAAGTCAAATACTCAAGCACTTGAGCACAGCGTTAGCGTCAATCAAGCGCCACTATTTTACTCTACCTTGACTACCATATTGGGTTTCTGCTTATTAATGTTTAGCCCATCGCCACCCATACAGAGCTTTGGTTTATTGGTAGCATTTGCGGTTCTGTGTAATTACCTATTAAGCCTAACCACATTAATCTACTTTGCTGGTTTTTCTAAGCCCACTAAACAGACTGAAATGAACTTTGGTTCAGTACTATCACTCGCCAAATATAATGTAAAAAGACCCAATGCTGTAATACTTGGGATTGTATTGCTTAGTGTTCTCTCACTGATAAGCGTATCCAAGCTAACCCTCAATGATGACCCCTTAGGTTACTTCGAATCGAATAACTCCTTCACAGTATCTAGTCAAAAAATGCGACAGTACTTTGCGGGGATCAACTTACAACACTATGTTGTTAGTAGTAAAGCAGGTGCTCAACTTGATAAAGTTGAATTGGCTTTTATTTATAAATTTGCTCGTTATCTAAAAGCACAACCTGAGGTTAATAAGGTTCAGCATCTGGGTGATTGGATCAAAAGTACCGGTATGGGGCAGAACCAGTTTAAGCGTTTATTAACTGAAAAGTCAGTCGTGCAATTACGCTTACAAAGCGAACTAAATAAGCGCAAGAATGCCAGTTTAGTGACCTTGTATTTAGTGCCAATGACAGCGATGGAGTTGGTGGTATTTGAAACTAAAGTGAATACTTGGTTAGCAAGCAATGCTCAAAATATTGATGTCAGCCCGTCTCTTGGCAGTAATTTATTGTTTGCCCATCTCAGTATCGACAATGCTAATAATATGCTGATTTCATTCGGTGTGGCGTTACTTGCGCTAGCGGCGCTGCTCAGTATATTGAAACGCTCGTTAGTCTTTGGCTTGATGGGACTATTACTTAATTTTTTACCCTTACTGTGGGTGTTTGCTCTATGGCAACTCAATGGTGGTTTTATCAGCCTCGGTACCGCGGTTGTATTGGGGATGATGCTGGGCGTTATTGTCGACGATACTTTGCATTTGATGCTTAGATTGCCCAGTAAAGATTGCGGTGACAGTGACACTACTGTGATGTGGGATGCATTAAGCAAAGTCTTACCCGTGATCACCTTTACCACGCTTGCCATCGCCTTGGGGTTTTCTATCGGGTTAATGTCTGATTTTGCGCCTATCTCACAACTGAGTTTGCTCTCTTGTTTGGTGGTGCTATTTGCTTGGGGCTTTGATGTTTTGATGTTACCTGTGCTTTACCAGCGCTGGATATTAAGGAGAAAGCATGCAGACTAAGGTACATACTCGCTGTTTTCCGCTTAAGCCTGTCACAGGGGCTAATACAGCTTTGACTGCAAATAGTCAGCGGATCATGTGTTGGCTCGGAGATACTCAACACAAGCCAGTGCAATTTAGCGATACTCAAACAGATGCTATGAGTCGCCTATTACCCTTATTACTGTGCGGTGAGCAGTCGGCACAGTTAGTTTTTAACAGTGAGATCCAGCGTTTAGCCGCAGAGCAGCAGCATTCTTTAGTGGCCTGCTTACAAGATGTCGAAGCCGACGAGCATCGTCATGATATTGCACTGCAACAGGTAGCGCATTCATTGAGTGAATTGCCCGAGTTCACTCAAGTTCAAAGAAAAGCAAAACGCTTTTATGCGCATCTGGGGCGGGTGAGTACTTACAGTGAACATTTTGTCCGAATTGCCATATTAGATACCTGTGTCACCCATATTATGCAAGCGTTTGAACATTGCCATTTAGGCGAGGAACATCGCTTTTCTCAATTGTGTGGCCTCATTAAGAAAGATGAAGCAAAGCATGTCTACGTTAGCCGCAAACACGCGATAGCACTTGGAGCAACGTTGAATCAATTTTCCCATCAGCATGAGTACGTCGTGGGTGACTTGATGACGTTACTGCAGACTCAAGGCGATGCATTTGAGTCAATGGGGGTCTGTTTGGATAGACTTAATCAAAAACTGGAGGCTAAATGGCGGTAAAATTTGCAAAGCATTCGCTGTGTTTAAAAGGGATCGCTCACGCTTTGCCTCATACCAACATTAGTAATGAACTGCTGCTTGAAAAGCTCAAGTATCAATGTGGCTTACTAACTGCGAGAAAAGCCAAAGCAATTGCTCGCAGAATTGGCATACAGGGGCGACATTTAACCCGCAATCTTGATACCGCGACCAGCACACCGTCACCGACGAGTATCGAGTTGAGTGTACAAGCGTTAAAGGGGGCACTTGCCGCGGCAAACGTTGAAATGGAACAGCTCGACTATCTGCTTTCCCATACATGCACACCCCATACTCAGGTGCCTCCAAATGCTGCGTGGATAGCAGACAAACAGGCATACCATGGTCCTTATTTAGAATTACGCCAAGCCTGCACCGGTTTTGCCAATGGTCTGCAGATCGCGTCTGCCTTTTGTGCTGTTAATCAGCAACCAGTGGCGATAGTGGGCTGTGAGACGGGGTCGGTCTTCTTTGATATGGATAATCGATTTATCGATACAGAGCAGTTAGTCAATTATGTGCAAATGGGAGATGGTGCTGCAGCGGTAGTGTTGGCCCCTATTGAGCAAGCAAACGGTGCCTCTGGGATTATTTCTGATATCTATTTAGGTCATATCGGCGTTGGTAAAGACGCTGGCTTTTATCTTGATGGTGGTTCTAATGATGTTGCTAATAAGCAAATGGCGAGGTTTCACCATAATACTGCGGCTGTTAGGAAGCAGGGCAGCCAATTATTTGAACTTGGATTAGCGGCTCTGCAGTCTCATGGACACCATCTTGATGACTTTCGTTTTATTTTACCTCACCAAGCGAACGGTCATATTGATACTCTCTTAGCTGAAGCGCTGAGCATTGAACCTAGTCGTGTTATTAACGATGCTAAATGGCTGGGTAATTTAGGCTCAGCGGCAATATGGGTCAGCCTCTCTAGACTGATCAATTCTGGCGTATTAGAAACGGGTGACAAAGTGATGATATTAGGCGCAGAGGCAACTAAATACTTATATGGTGGATTTGTTTACCAACATTCGTAAATCTATTAAAAAAAATAAAGGCCTCATTTGAGGCCTTTATTTTTTATAACCAGTCATAAAACACGGTTATTAATTACTGTTTCGCGAGTAACTTATTGCTTGGAAAGTTAGCTTTCATGACCATAAGTGCATGCTCTTTAAGCTTATCTTGTCCTAACTCACCATATGCTTTAGACATGATCTCTAAAGCTCTTTCGGTGGACGGTGTACCAGGATAACCTTCCATTACTAGCTGGGCACGAATAGCGGCTGCACTCCATGCATTCATTTTTATGTAGTATTCAGCTACCTTGATCGAGTAAAGTGCTAGTCTATTTTTTAAGTGTTGCATGCGTTTTTGCGCATCTGCTGCATACTTGCTGTTTGGATAAGACTTAACCAGTCTGTCAAAATCCTTAAATGCATCTTGTGCTGCTTTAGGATCACGATCAGATCTATCGATATTTAACATGTCGTGGAAAAGGTAGCGATCAGACTGCATATTGACAAGACCGCGCATATAATAAACGTAATCAATATCTTTATGTGTTGGATTTAATCTAATAAAACGGTCGATGTTAGCAATGCCTGAAGCTGGGTCATCAAGCTTGTAGTAAGCAAATATTAAATCGAGTTGGACTTGTGTTTTATGAGGTCCAAACGGGAAACGGGAATCTAAAGCTTCTAAAGAACGAACTGCTTTGCTGTAGTTTCCCAGCTCCATAGAGGTTCTTGCTTGAGAATAAAGCACTTCAGGTGAACTTTTGATCATTGCAGGATCTTCGCCCTGTTTACTACTACAGGCCGTAGCAGCAAGCGAAATTAGCACTACAGCAACACTTTTGGCAAATTTATGCATACTTGAATTCGATTCTTTTAAAGTTATAGTTATGAATTTTTCCATTTCACGATAAAATAGAAACAATCCGATTGTAACAGATAGTAAACATTTTTGGACCCCGAAACGTGGGTACGGTTCATATGACTCAAGAGATTAAACTAAAAAGCGAGATAACATCAACACAATCAGGCCAAAGATTGGACCAGACTCTGGCTGATTTGTTCCCTGATTACTCGCGAACACGCATTAAAGAGTGGATTCTGTCCGGTGCAGTATACATCGATGGCACAGTTGCTGATAAACCCAGAGTGAAAGTTCTGGAAGGTCAGGACGTCGTCGTAGATGCAACACTGGAAGAGGAAACATCCGCAAAAGCCGAAGCGATAGATCTTGATATTATTTATGAAGATGATCATATTTTGGTTATCAATAAGCAAGCAGGTCTAGTAGTACATCCTGGTGCTGGTAATCAAGACGGTACGCTAATGAATGCATTACTGCATCATTGCCCTGGTATCGAGTTGGTACCGCGAGCAGGTATTGTGCATCGTTTGGATAAAGACACTTCCGGTTTAATGGTTGTGGCTAAAACAGTTGAAGCACAAACCCATTTGGTTACGGCACTGCAAGCTCGTGAGATCACTCGTGAATACGAAGCGATTGTTCTCGGTGGGATTATTGCGGGCGGTACAGTCGATGAACCTATCGATCGTCACCCAAGCAAACGTACACATATGGCTGTAGTGCACAATGGCAAGCCGGCGATGACACATTATCGCGTGGCTGAAAAGTTCAGACTGCATACGCGTTTACGCCTTCGCCTAGAATCTGGTCGTACACACCAAATTCGTGTGCATATGGCTTATATCGGCCATGTATTGGTCGGTGATCCTGTTTATGCAGGTCGACCGCGTCCTCCAAAAGGGGCTGCGCCAGACTTTTTTGAAACCTATATGGCTTTCAGACGACAAGCATTGCATGCGATTCGACTTGAACTAGCACATCCTTTCACTTGTGAAGTGATGAGCTGGCGAGCGCCTGTTCCTGCTGATATGGTGAAGCTGACTAAAGCTCTTCGTCAAGATACGATTGATAATCCACCTGTTATTTAATGACAGATGTTTTCGATGAGAAACAAGCTTGGTTTATTCCTCCGGGGGTGAACTTAGCTTTTTCGACTCGACAAGGTGGCATAAGCTTACCCCCTTTTGATAGCCTCAACCTCGGTGCCCATGTCGGTGATAATATCACTTGCGTCAACGGTAACCGGCAAATCATTTTGCAACGCCTAAACCTTCCTGTAGCCCCTGCTTGGCTTGAGCAAACTCACAGTATTAACCTTGTTGATGCCGATAACAGCAAAGTCCATCAGGCAGATGGGAGCTACTGTAATAACAGCAACCAAGTGTGTGTGGTGATGACTGCTGATTGTCTTCCTATTTTACTGTGTGATAAAAACGGAACCGAGGTCGCAGCGGTTCATGCTGGTTGGCGCGGGTTGTGTGACGGTATTATTGAAGCGGCAATAAACAAATTTTCGCATTCTCCACAAGAGATCGTTGCTTACTTAGGACCTGCAATTGGGCCTAGAGCTTTTGAAGTTGGCTCTGAAGTAAAACAACAATTCGAAGTAAAGCATCCAGAGGCTCGGCACTGTTTTGTCCCTGCAAGTGAACATCTTAGCCATAAATACCTCGCTGATCTTCAGGGATTGGCAAAACTCAGATTAGCCAAAGCGGGTGTGAAAACCCTTTTTGCTGACACGCGTTGTACGGTAACGGATCATGAATCATTTTTTTCTTATCGCCGCGACGGTATCACTGGCAGAATGGCATCATTTATTTGGCTCGATGCTTAAAAAATAACTTGAATTTGCTCGGTTAGCCCCCATATTTTAGTTATCAGATGCTTTACTGTCTTGTAGAGCAAACCTATTCTTGTTTGTATCAAAGCGTGAATGGATTAAGTACTCCAATTAGGAGTTTCCAACTCGGTGCGCCATGCATGTCCCAGCTACAAATCTAACTGAGTTATCGGAGGAATGATGCGACTCGACCGTATGACAAATAAATTCCAAATTGCTATCTCGGATGCTCAATCATTGGCATTGGGCCGAGACCACCAATTTATAGAGCCAGCCCACTTGATGATGGCATTGCTGAATCAAGACGGCGGTTCCATTCACCCATTATTGACCCAAGCGGGCATTAAGGTGAGTACTTTGCGCTCGTTACTGAGCCAAGAGTTAGAACAACGACCACAAGTAGAAGGCACGGGCGGAGATGTTCAGTTATCTCAAGCGCTGATCCGTGTGCTGAATTTGTGCGATAAATTAGCGCAAAAGCGCAAAGACAAATTTATCTCAAGTGAGCTATTTGTATTAGCTGCACTCGAAGGGAGTGATGCCCTAGCACAGGCGTTAAAGAAGTCTGGTGCAACAAAAGCGTTAATGGAGTCGACCATAGAACAGATGCGTAATGGCCAAAAGGTTGATGATCCTAATGCTGAGGATCAACGTCAAGCGCTGAAAAAGTTCACCGTTGATCTCACTGAGCGAGCAGAGCAGGGCAAGTTAGACCCCGTAATTGGTCGTGATGACGAAATTCGTCGTACGATCCAAGTATTGCAACGTCGTAGTAAAAATAATCCTGTATTGATCGGTGATCCCGGGGTTGGTAAGACGGCCATTGTTGAAGGGTTAGCACAGCGGATCATTAACAATGAAGTACCTGAAGGCATTAAAAATAAGCGGGTACTATCTTTGGATATGGGCGCATTGATTGCTGGTGCGAAATATCGTGGTGAATTTGAAGAACGTCTAAAAGCGGTTCTTAATGAGCTTTCTCAAGAAGAGGGCCAAGTTATCCTCTTTATTGATGAACTGCACACTATGGTCGGTGCTGGTAAAGGCGATGGCGCAATGGATGCGGGAAATATGCTTAAACCAGCATTGGCACGTGGCGATCTACATTGTGTCGGTGCGACAACATTAGATGAGTACAGAAAATATATTGAAAAGGATGCTGCGTTAGAGCGTCGTTTTCAAAAAGTGCTGGTGGATGAGCCTAACGTTGAAGATACCATTGCTATTTTACGTGGTCTCAAAGAGCGTTATGAGCTGCATCATCATGTTGAAATTACTGACCCTGCAATTGTTGCGGCTGCGACCATGTCTAATCGCTATATTTCAGACAGAAAGCTACCTGACAAAGCGATCGACCTGATTGATGAAGCTGCATCGAGCATCAGAATCCAGATAGATTCGAAGCCCGAATCTCTCGATCGACTCGAACGTCGTGCTATTCAGTTAAAACTTGAAGAGCAAGCGGTAAGGAAAGAGGAAGATGAAGCGAGTTTACGACGTTTAGAGGTACTTCGCACTGAGCTAAAAGAGGTTGAGGCAAAAGCGGCTGAGCTAAATGAGATTTGGCACACCGAAAAAGCCGCGCTTGCTGGGACCCAGCATATCAAGGCTGATTTAGAGCAGGCTAGAATGGATTTAGAGGTCGCGAGACGTGCCGGTGATTTAACGCGGATGTCAGAGTTACAGTATGGCCGTATCCCGGCGCTTGAAAAACAGCTCGACTTGGCAGCCCAAGCTGAAATGCAAGATATGACCTTACTGCGTAATAAAGTGACAGACGTTGAGATCGCTGAAGTGTTATCTAAAGCGACCGGGATCCCAGTGTCAAAGATGCTTGAAGGCGAGCGGGAAAAGTTATTGCAGATGGAAGATGCGTTACATGAACGCGTCATCGGTCAGAACGAAGCGGTTGATTCTGTATCTAATGCGATTCGTCGCAGTAGAGCAGGCCTTTCCGATCCGAGTCGTCCTATCGGTTCTTTTCTATTTTTAGGTCCGACGGGAGTGGGGAAAACAGAGCTTTGTAAGTCACTGGCCAAGTTTCTATTTGATACTGAATCTGCACTAGTACGAATTGATATGTCTGAGTTTATGGAGAAGCACTCTGTATCGCGTTTGGTCGGAGCGCCTCCTGGATATGTAGGTTATGAAGAGGGCGGCTATTTAACTGAAGCGGTAAGACGTAAACCTTATTCTGTTATTTTGCTTGATGAGGTCGAAAAGGCACATCCTGATGTGTTTAATATCTTATTACAGGTATTAGATGATGGTCGTTTAACTGATGGCCAAGGTCGAACTGTCGATTTTCGTAATACGGTAGTGATCATGACGTCAAATCTCGGTTCTGATGTTATTCAAGCAGGCTTTGGTGCACAAAGCTACGAAGAGATGAAGTCCAATGTGATGCAGGTCGTGACGCAGCACTTTAGACCGGAGTTTTTAAACCGTATTGACGAATCCGTGGTTTTCCATCCGCTGGATAAAGCTAATATTGCCCATATTGCTGCGATTCAAATAGAGGCGCTACAGCTTAGGTTGGCTGAAAAAGACTACGAGCTTGAGATCAGTGCTGAAGCATTAGCCGTTATTGCGGATGCGGGATACGATCCTATTTATGGGGCGAGACCGCTAAAACGAGCTCTACAGCAAGAGGTTGAAAATCCACTAGCTCAAAAGATCTTAAGCGGACAACTTCAACCTGGAACGCCGATACAAGTCTCGGTTCTCGCGGGACAACTCAACTTTACGCAGTAACACCGTCGTTTAGTCGGTAACTCGGTTCGTTTTATAGTGGCATCAACGAAAGTTGATGTCACTTTTTGATGTATCACTAGCAATTTATATTCTATTGCTAGTACAGCTTTACTTCCCTTGTAGTGTCAAGCCTACCGAATAGAACGACTTCTGCATCATATTGACGATATGTTTGTATTATCCAATTATTCAACAATACTTAATGTTATTAAAATAATATAGATAGCGGTCAGTAGCAGTGTTCAAGTACCACGGCTATTGGGGGCATTTAACTTAATTACAGGGAGGCAATAGTATGAAACGTCATTTAACAATTATCGTTTTAGCGTCAATGACAATCGTAGGTTGTGCAGACTCAAACCGTGACAAAGAGCAAACATCGGCGCCCTATATTGGTGAGGGTAATCAAGAATATGAAAGCTTGTATCATTATGGATATTATCGTGGTTGTAAAAATGCTTATGTAATGAAGAAACAACAAGCAGAGCTTTATGACTCAGTAGCGAAGGATACAGCCCTTGATGGGCTTGATAAATTTGATGATGGTTGGAAAGCGGGTCTTAAAGCATGTGAAGATGGTGTGACGCGTTCAATGTATAACCTTACGGCTAGCAAGTAGCTCGTGGGCTTGAAACAGACTCAAACGGAGTCTGTTTCTATATTTGCTCGTTCAATGTTCGTTAGTTCTCGCAAAATAAAGAGACACGCTCTTTTTGTTCGGTAATAGCAGCTTGTCGCTGCTCTTCTGTCATTGCTACGGTTTTGCCTGTATCTGCACTCTTTCTATTAAGTTTTGAATGACTGCTTAATACATTCAGGCTGTGCTTAGCACTTTCGCAAATTGTTTTAGCTTGTGCTTTATCTGATTTCTTTATTGCGAGTGCCGACTTCTCTAACTCCGTAGGGACTTTTACTAATGGGGCCGAGACTGTTGGCGCTACACTGCCTATTTTAGCCGGCTGAATGTCTTCGCTATAGATTTTTTTAGCTTCTTTTTGCGCGGGAGGTTCCTGACTAAAGTGAGTTACGCCTTGTTCATCAACCCATGTATAAATTTCGCTAGCATATGAATGAGTGCTAAATAGACTCGCGAACAGTAAAACGCCACAAAGCTTTATCCAAAGCGATTGAGCTAATACACCTTGACTATGTCCGCTTCTAGTAAGGTCATTTGTTGGTTCTAATATCATTTATTACCTTCCATAGCTTTATCTATGATTAGTTTCGAAGATGCAACTAACATCACTCATGCTAGCGTGATAACGAGATTAATAGCAACTGAGAAAGTTTTACCTCTATATAGGTGAAACAAAACGCTCTTACTCTATTTGCCCATTAAAATACGCTATGAAGACGTAAAACAATCAGAATAATAAGGCTGAGTATTAGAACAAATGGCAATCAGCGGCCTGTCTTGCATGATATATATTCATTGTGAGTGGTTTATGCGCAGGCAGCGCGTTTAATTACTTTTTATTCAGAAAGCCTCTTGTGCTCCATCAGTATTCCCCTATAATACGCATCCACTGACACGGCACAGCAGGCCAACTACTTAGGTAGTACGGGACTTGCAGCAGTGTTAGAGAGTTAAAACTCTTCGGAGATTTGATTCAGGTGACAAGCGCTTTAAGGGCTTCGGGTTTGATAGTTTTTCACATTAGTGATTAAGAAAGCATCACTCGAAAAACTTCTTAACATAAGCCCTTGACGCTGACACTGGAGAGTGTAGAATACGCCTCCTCAAGCCAACGACCTAGCGTCTTCGGCGACA
>NZ_PJBM01000245.1:0-32691 GCF_002836075.1 Shewanella sp. GutDb-MelDb
CTTCGTCAGCAGCAAGCCTTAATAATAACAAACATGATTTGACTATCTTTAATAAAGAGATGAACCAACTTGAGCAAGTTGAAATCAATGACAATATATATGTGGCTACTGTGTCCGATTCTTTTGAAGATATCACCGAAGCTACCGAATATATGTCTGAGTATGTATTAATAAAGAGAGTGACTGATAAAGAAGCTGTTGAAATGGGATTGTATGAAACTAAATCCTACTATATATACAGCGTTAATGGACTGAAGAACCTAACTGAAAATGTGGAGAAACATCTGAAAAATGATGAACCAACATATTTTTCTACAACACTGCTAAAAGGTGATAAATATTACCAAGGTTTTAGTGAGTATATTGCAAAAGTCACTGAGTATAGTCTTTAACTCATTTAAAAAGTCATCTATTTATTGAGATTGATTTTGTTGTAAATTTTTAAATTAAATCGTAATGGAAAAATCATGAAAAAAATCATCATACTTACTTTGTTACTGGTTACCTTTAGCTCATCAAGTTTTGCTGCTTGCCGTTGGGTCAACGGAAGTCGTTATTGTGGTAACAGCAACACCGTTGTGGTTAATAAACACCATAGCGTAGTGGTAACGCCAGGTTATCAAGCCAATCCATGGGCCGCCTTTGGCGCTGTCGTGGGGGCGGCGATTATTATAGATGCTGCGACAGGGCAACCCAAAGTTGAGGGCAAACAGTCCATTGTAGTTGAAACTAAGTTGATTGAAGCGGGCAAGGTGGATGTCGTTGATAAAGGCAACGAAGTGGTCTTTATCAAAGGTATTGGCTAGCAAATATCTTTTTAGCCCATAAGCTAACACTCTGAGTATAGAGTCCCCTAAACTGCTTCAGTTTGAATATGGAGCAGTGCGAGGGGGCTAGGTTATTGATATTTGTTCAAAACAGCCTAGTATAAGCCTATAGAGAGAACATGCTAGGACGCTAAATGACAAAGCAAAGTTATAGGATAGATAATTGGTTTTTTATTCCTCACGAAAATAAACTTATCCTCGATGAGCAAGAGATATTAATCGACAATCGCTTATCCAATTTGCTACTTTTTCTATGTCAGAATCCTAAAGCGACCTTAAGTCGTGATGAAATTATCGATCACGTTTGGAAGGGATCAATTCTTACCGACCAAGTGATCACCCAAGCCATATTCGAATTACGAAAAATACTTAAAACCAATAACCTACACCTTCAAGGTTATATCATCACTGTGCCCAAAAGAGGCTACAAGCTTGATATTGACGTTGAAACTATTTCAGCGCCATTTAAGCCATTATTAGCATTACAAGAGACAGCAAGCGGTACAACGACGGGATCTGTAGCCTCAGATGCTGTTGCGACGGCTTTGCCATTGCAAGCAGTATCAATTGAAGCTGAAACAAACGACGCAATAGCAACGCAGATGAAGCTTGGTAAAGATAAAAAATTTGAGTTTAGACTGTCAACCATTGTCGCCTCTGTCGGGGGCGTTATTGCATTAACTGCTGCTTTGGTTTTTTATCTTAGCCCGTCAATGGTTAAGCCTGTGCCTACTCAGACAAGTCAATATATTGCGTTAGAGCCACGATTTATTCAGGCATCAATCGATAATCAACTTGTAAATGCTAACTTGCAGAACGGTATTATATTTAAGGTCATTGAATACCTTAAATATAATGTTAATTATCGTGTTTCCTTTAACGCTCAAGATGAAGCGATGGCGGCAAAAGTGGTGTCTTTTATCGTCACTAATGAAAATGGAATTGACTATGTTAACGTCGAATATCTTAATAAAATCTCCAATTATCAGCATTTAGATAGAAAGTACCCTATCAGTGAAAATCATTTAAAACACAGTATTAAGGTTATGTTAGACGATATTTTAGATGCATTTAATATCGATATTGCTAATGCGGATATTGACCAAGTGCTGGCTGCAATGCCCAATGATCCACAAGCATTAGCTTACTCGCTAGAAGCCATTGGCGCATTGCATAGTTCGAAAAATCAGTTTGATTCCGTTTTAATTTTGCAAAAAGCACTGGATATTGAACCTAGTAATCACTATTTGATATCGATGAGTTATATCTACCAAATGACGATAGCCTACCTTGATAAGTCTAACTTAGCACTCGATGAAATAAAGGCCCTTAATAATGAGTTTGAGCTGGTTATTGTTGATCTAATCGCAGAGCCTGCTTCTTTTAAAGTATACGAAGCACTGGCGTTACACGCACTTTCAAAAGACTTACCGATTGAAGCAGTGCAGTACCTGAATAAAATCCCCCACACTCATAACACCATAATGACCTTTATTTTGCGGGCAAAATTATCTGAATCTTTTGGCAACCCAGCCTCAGCAGAAGAGTTCTATTATCAAGCTTTGCATGAATCTGGTACCCCTAGAGTTTTAGATTTTGCTGAAAGTCTATTATTTTACAGTGACTTGAGTAAAATGAAGAGCAAAATAAATAGCACTTTAACAACAGATCTAACTGATTAAAGCTATTAGGTTATAACAATGCAGTGCTTTTTACCGGGTGGGGATGACATTTACGGCGCTAACGTTTAGCAATGCCATGCCTAAGTACTGCCTCTTATTTTCTAGTTTATTCACTATCAATCAAAGTCCCATAGTTTTAATTTATTACTCGGTTATTTTACGATTGGCTCGATTATCAATCGTGCCGTTGATTGGACAACATATGCTAACGGCCAATCAATGGGCTCACTTAGCCGTTAAGTTTTCCTGTTGCTTGCTCACGCTGCGTGCTCATAAGTCATACTCTTGTCGTTATATCTCGACCTAGCATCTCAGATGGACTTCTCTTTTTGCTACAGCATTTTATTTTTAGGTGCTTTGTTTGGCTAAGCTCAGTGGCCTTTTCCATTTTTAATGGTACTTTTTCTGAGTGACGGCAAGATTATGTTAGATTAAACATTGACCTATGTGAATTTTGTGCGATGTTTAATAGGGAGTTTGATAAGGTCAGTCATAACAATGTATTTAGGGAGTTTTTAGCGTGCTTGAGCGCAAAATTAATAAGCATAATAACTTTTACTACATGACCGCAGCGCTGGTTGTGCTTTTATTGAGTGCATCACTTGTACGTACTGTTGCTGATGGAATGCTTGAGTCTATTCTGGAAGGTATTATCGGGGTCACTTTCTTAGTGTGTGTCGTTAGCCTGGGTGTTGATAAAAGTTGGAAACACTTTATGCAAACGCTGATTGTGGTTTGGGTTGCCGCCATATTGGTTAAAAGGTTTGTCGTTGTTCCTCATCTAGATTTGCTCATGCTAGTGCTTATGTTTGCCTTTTTTTGGGGCACGTTTAGCTCTATTTCAAAGCAAATATTATTCTCTGGTTCAGTCGATACCAATAAAGTTGTTGGTTCGATTGCACTATTTTTACTGCTTGGTCTACAGTGGGCTTTGATCTATTTACTCGTATTAGCTTTTTCACCTGATGCTTTTACGGGGGTTGAACAGATACCTTGGGGGCAAAATTTTTCTAAAATGGCCTACTTTAGTTTTGTAACATTAACCACTTTAGGCTATGGCGATATTAGCCCCAATACGCCTTTCGCTCAGGTAGTGGTTTATATGGAGGCAATTGCCGGTGTGTTTTATATGGCAATTGTTGTTGCGAGTTTAGTGAGTGCTGGATTGGCTCAAAAAGAGACAGAACAGGAACCTTAATATGGAAAACCCGATGCAGCATAATCAAAGTAAATTGTTTGTTAGCAACATGATGGAATCCGCTATCCGTATAGGCTTGCTATTTATCTTGATAGTGTGGACTTACGATATTATAAAACCATTTGTTATCCCTGTGCTTTGGGGGGCGATTATCGCAGTGGCATTGATGCCTTTGACAAACAAATTAGAAAAAGCACTTAAAGGACGACGTGGTCTAGCGGCAACCATACTAGCTTTAGCTGGAATCACTTTGCTTATAGCGCCGTTTGTGATTGTTTCTAGTTCATTGATTGACGGAATAAGTCATACAATTAATGTGTTGCAGTCTGGAGAGATTAAGATCCCTGGCCCCACTCAGAGGGTTGCTGATATCCCCTTAATTGGTGATAAGTTATATGATGCATGGGCGCTATTTTCGACAAACCTTGAAAAAGCCGTTATTCATTTTCTACCGCAAATTAAATCAACTGTTGGCACCATGGCGGGAGTATTAGGCAGTGGAGTCGGCACACTGGTGATGTCTGTGATCTCCTTAGCGATAGCGGGCGGCTTTATGGCCCATGCTGAAAAATCAGCTGCTGCAGTAAGCACCGTTGCTGTAAAAGTTGTTGGCAAACATGGTGAGGAGTGGACCAGTTTAACCGCTGCGACGATTCGGAGCGTGTTGCTAGGCGTTGTGGGGGTTGCATTTATACAAGCGGTACTGATTGGCTCTGCGTTATTCACTTTTAGTATTCCTGCAGCAGGTTTATTTACTTTTATTATCTTTATTCTTGGAATTGCACAGCTTCCGCCGTTATTGGTGGTGTTACCGTTAATTTTTTATGTCTTTTCAACTCAAGACTCTACACCTGCAACCATATTTACCGTTTGGGTGCTCATCGCGGGTGTGTCTGACAGCTTTTTGAAGCCGATGTTGATGGGACGTGGAGTTGATGTGCCTATGCCCGTTATTTTAATTGGTGCTATTGGAGGCATGATCAGCGCAGGTATTATCGGACTATTCCTCGGGGCGGTTGTATTGGCTATTTGGTATGAATTGTTTATTACCTGGCTTAACACTGAAGATGGTCGTGTCAAAGCAACAGTACCGGATAATGACGATGTGAATAAACCTTTGGTGAGTGCAGTACCTCATAATGCTACAGATGAATAACGCTTACTTTTAGGCACATGATGCAACAAAAAAAGCCCGTGTAATACGGGCTTTTTTAATTCCAAATCGTGTCTTAGCTTTAACTAAAGCGGGCGGAGCTTGGTTATTTTTTGATCCATTTGCCGCGCGTATTTTGAATGTATTGACCTTTTTTAGTCGCTTTAATGGCTTTTTCAGCCGCGAGTTTAGCAACATCATTCACAGAAATACTGTTCTTTTTGGCTATTTTTTGATAGTGAGACTTACGCTTGGCGTTAATTGAACTGACCAAGGTTTTAGCATCAGAGGTCTCTTTTACAAGCCCTAAGTAACCATTTGTTTGCTCACCTACGAATCCCTGTGCTTTTGCATCTTGCAGCGAAATAGCCAAGGCATTGAAGCTAAGTAATAGGCTAGCAAACAGTACTAATATTTTAGATTTCATTGATTACTCCTTTTTATCCTTAGGTTAAAAAAGTTCATCATCGGCGAGTAACTCATCGAGTTCTTTGTCGATTTTAATTTTAATTTCATGTTCTATTTTGACATTGAGATTAATGACGATGGGTTTATCTGGAGGCTCAATTTTAACCGTAGGACTGCAGCCGACTAAGGCATAGGTTGCAATGAGTATGCTCAGAGTCGATTTAGGGATATTAAATATCTTCAATGACTTATCCTTACTTCATAATAAAAGGGTAGAGTAAATAATCCTTGGCTTGATGTCATC
This sequence comes from Shewanella sp. GutDb-MelDb, assembly GCF_002836075.1. Classification (NCBI taxonomy): domain Bacteria; kingdom Pseudomonadati; phylum Pseudomonadota; class Gammaproteobacteria; order Alteromonadales; family Shewanellaceae; genus Shewanella; species Shewanella sp. GutDb-MelDb. The sequence goes on from NZ_PJBM01000245.1 coordinate 5,573, forward strand.
TAGATTAAACAGATTTACCTTTTACGCCAATCGTTTTATTGCTGTATTGAATTTTCAATCTGGTTTTGCAAATTATTACCAATTTGCAAACTTTTAAGTAACTGTAACATGTTCTCTTCTTGAGAATAGTTCAAGTGGATAGGGCGTTCAATGCCGCGGCTTTGGCCTTTGACATTAACTTTAAGTATGGCATTGCCCAGAGAGTCCATATCAAAACTGCTGGATAACTCTGAATAAGCTAAGTGTTCTAATGCTGAAAAGGCGAATTCAAGATAGGGCTGACTCAAGCGCATTTGATCAACAGCAGGGTTGCCACTGACCGCGATGAGTCCACCGGGCGCTCTCGCTGCTATCTGCCCTCCAGCGATGGCAGCGTGGCCGTTTTCAAGCGTGACAGGCAGTACAGCATCAAAAATACCATCAGCGTAAACACCAACCTGAGGTTGAACCGCGAGTAGTTCCTCAAGATCAATATGTTGTAAAACAAAATAAGCAGATGAAGGCTGCTTTAAATTCAATTGAAATTGGGGAATAAGTAACTGACCATTAAGTAAGTCCCCCTTCGCCGTGAGGCTGATAGATGCCTGTTTAATACCGAGTAGCTCAGCAGGTAAAGCCAGCTTATGTTGGCTACTACTGTTTGACTCTGCTGTAGGCTGGTTGGAATCAGTGCTAAAAGAGACGGCCGCTTTTGCCTCAATGTCTGTCATTAACACGCCTGGATTGAAAGCCAGTAATGACAGTTTTATATCATCACAACTAAAGCTGCTAGTGCTGTTTTTGGCTTGAACTTGTTGCCAGTCATATTGACAATGGGTCTTCATATTACCGCCTTCGAAGGGCAAATTCGCGAAGCTGCCTTCAATATCGGTAACATTGGGTTCTAGGGTCAGAGCGAAGCTGGTGTCTTTGTTGCTGTTTAATCGGTAATGCATGTTTAGCGCTGCATTTCCGTTAAGGTCAATTGATTCAGGTAATGAATTACTCTGGCTAAAAAAGGCAATAATAGGTTCAAAATCACTATTAAATTGCCAATCCCCCTCTAATTGGAACTGGCTAAGAGTGCTCTTTAATGGAAGATAATGGTGTTGACTCGACAGATCTAAGCCATTTATCAGCCAAGTCTCATCGGTACTGAGTTGGCCAGAATCCAGATCAAGTTGCTGGCTTAGTTCAACTTGCTTTAAATGCAATAACGTTTGTTTTGTTAGTGGGCGTGCTTTTTTTATCTTAGCTGATTTTTTTGATTTCAACGCTAGAGCCGATTTATCTAGTACTAGGTTTTCTATCGATAAGTGAAGTTGGTTGATCTGTTTCTGCCGCATTAATTGGGTGATAAAAGGGTGTGAGTTGTTCGAGTCCAACGACAAAGAGATTGGCGCATTTAGCGCTATGTCTATTGTGTCGATAAACAGTTGATAATGAGTTTGCTGTTCATCATTATTTTTTTGGCTTAGTTCAGCGCTGTTAACGTGGTAATGCAATGTCGGTATGGAAATGTGGGTTTGTCCGTTTGCAAAACGGTATTCAGCAGCAGAATCCCACAATAACTGGGTTTCAGCAATATTCGCCGTGAGCAAGGGATCATGCTGATTATCAAGATTAACGTTGTTCGGCGAGAGGGTTATCCCTTGAGTTAGCTGAGAAGCTTGAGGTAGGACGCTGACTTTATATGCCGACTTGCCCTGTTTTTTCATCGCTGAAAATTGCCCCTGTAGCGCAAGGGAAGCATTGTCGATTGCAACTTTGTAAGGTAACTTTGCTAACGTTGGCCACAGCGTATTAATGGTTATATTTTGTTGATGGCTCGCCTGTAGTTGCCACCCAAAAGCCAATTGATAGTCACCCTGCTGCGCTGTGGGAGTATTTGCTAATGTGGATTGTGATTCGTAGTCAATATCTTGAAAAAGAGCCACAGCGGCTAGTTTGGTATTTTCAATCGCAACTGACAACGTAGGCAACGATAAAGCCTTATCGTTAAGCTGGTAAACCAGCGGCGATGCCACTTTGATGCGTAATACAGGGCCTATTTTAGACGGACTTGTACCACTATTTGATGACAAAACTTGATATAGATGAGCCAGTGCGGCCTCTAGAGGAGCATCATCAAGGTGGTTTAATAAACTGGCTAGCTGATGGGGAACTGCACTTTTATGACTTGTCGACAAGAGTTGCTTGTTCAATGCTATCGGTAACTCAAAAGGCTGCAAGGTCAGTTGCAAATCGGCAAGGTGCCCGTCGATGTTGAATGCCAGTTGCCCCCGCTGTTTTAACGGTGCTCGCGACGTGATTTTTTTGGCAGAGAGAGCATGATGACTGTCGTTTACCATTAGAGTTGGAGTAAGTTGTAACCCGGCTAACGCATTCAGTCTTATTTGTAGCTGACTTAACCGATGCTTTGATTGTAACTGCCCCGATTTTATTGCCAATGTGATGGTTGAATCTAACGTTGCATTGAGTTCAATTCGCTGCGCTTGAATTGCGGTTTGCAGGGCATATAAGGGGGCAAGTAAGCTGCTGTCTTGTTGGGTGTCAGTATTCGCATCAGCATTGGTATCACTAAATGATGGAAATAAAGCAGTTTCAGCGGCACGAATATCAGCGCTAAATACCTGTAGTTGAGTCAAATCGAGACGCGTAGTGGCGCGCCACTCCGAAGATGATAGTTGTGCTTTCAGAGCAAGAACTGAATGCTGGTTATGACTAATTTCACTGCTAAAATGACCATTTTGATCAAGCGTCAGGTGTTCTAAAGCCATATTGAGTTTAGCGGCTGTAACTCCTTTGATAGTGAACTGTGTTTGTCCTATTTGTATTTCGGGCAAGGCTGTAAAGTCGAGCGCCATTGTGGGCCCTGAGTCATTATTGGGTGTTGCTGAATGACGTAACACGCCTGGGTCTAGTTGTACCTTGAGGCTTTTGGCTGAAAGCGAGCGTAAATCGGCAACGCTTAATGCCCAAAAGGCAGCGTCTTGCCCAAGGACAATATCCAGCTCTGTAATCTCAATATTGCTATTATTGACCGTCAAGGAAACAAATGGCACTTGCCAATGCGTGAATGTCAGCGGCTTAACGCTAAGTTGTTCAATTTGCATTTGGTAAGGTTGTAAAAAATGATTAGCCAGCTTGATAGTTAAGCGCTGATAATTCCAGCCGACATAGAGTGCCGTCATTAAGGTTGCGCTTAATACAATACCGAATGATATCGACAATAAGCGACGGGCTGTTTGGCTAAATGTCTTTGGTACCGACTGTTGCACTCGTTACACTCTCTAAGCTTACTCACGTTTATCTATATTAACGCTAATTGCGGCTATATTTAGTGGGCTGATTCTAGCATCTTATTCCAATTATATTAAGTATTTGACCCATTCAGAGCGCCTCAGACTTTTCAATTTAAGCCACAGCAAAGCAGAAGTGCTAAGCAATTGCATTTATCGACTGCTAAGGCTACGTCTAGCGCTTATTGTCATTTGCAGTCTTTATTAGGTTCGCGAGTTTGTTTTCATTGGCAATACCATGGGAAGTACTGCGCAATATTGGTTTTGGAGTTAGGTTATTTGCTTATTAATGGCACTGTTACATTCTATTGATTTAAAGCGGCAGTCGATTTGCTTGAAGACCAAAACAACCTAAAAATGCGGGGGGGAGTATGTTGAAATGGCTTAAATATCGATTGACGAACCTACATAAACTTGAGGACCAAAGTGCTATGTAGGTTCACTCCGTTAATGCTATTTCCAGCGAATATGGGTCGTTAATGTATGACTTTCATTTGGGGCTAAAGTGACTTTATCGTCAAGTACATTTGCAGCCTCCAGGCAGACCATTGTTAAGTAATCATCATCATTAAATCGAGATAAACGCTGAGATTTATCAATCCAAGGGTTCCACAATACTGCACTTTTACTGTTTTCACGGCTGACTTCGATGATGCCATCAACAGTATGTAATGCTTGTGTGCTGCCCAGTTCGGTATAAACACGGTCTGTTTCGCGAGTGAAATCGACATGATCTTGTGCTTGAGGGAACGGGCCCTTAGCAAACTCTATGTAGTTAGCACCCTCAAACCCAGTGGCTTTTAATTGATGAATATCTTCAATAGGAAAATAGCTGTGCAAAGCTTGGGTTAAGCTCACATCATAATCAGCATGATTAATATTAGTAATACTTATTGAGAGTGTCTCATTAAGCCTAAATGACATCTCTACACTGGTGTTATGTGGCCAAAATTCTCTATCGTTGTCAGTCAGAGGTAAGCTGAGTTTTATCTCTACGGCATCTTCATCCATTTTGACCGAATCTAATGTCCAAATTCGAGTGCGCGCGAAACCATGTTGTGGAAAACCCGGCGTTGAACTCATGCCGAACCAAGGCCAACACACTGGCACTCCACCACGAATACCCATTCCTGGTTGATAATCATCAGCAGTTGATACCCATAAAAGAGGCTTTTTACCAGCAGGTTCAAAGTAGTCAATCTGCGCGCCTTGGAGAAAGATCCGCGCCTTGCAATGAGGGGTATTTATATCGACATATTCTAGACCGTTGGCGTGTTTTTTAGTGGTGACAAAACCCATGGAGACATGTCCTTTCAGAGAGTTAACGGGATAGATGATTTAGCTTAACCCGTTTTTACAAGTGAGATAAGGGCTATTTAAAGTGATTTTACGGTAACGCTGTTCTGATAAATAAACAAAGCAAAAATAATGCTGAGTTTTTGCTCAAATTTAGATAAGGTGGTCGGAGCACTGACCATAAAGACAATAATTAAAGGGATGACGCAATGCCAATTTATCAAGCACCATTACGTGACTATCAGTTTGTACTTAATGAATTGCTCGACATTTATAACCAAAAGGATTTAGCGGGTTTTGATGAGTTTGATCCAGAACTTATTGAAGCGGTATTGCAAGGTGTTGCTGATTTTACTACCGACATTATGTTGCCACTTAATGGTTCTGGAGATGTCGAAGGCTGTAAATTAGTCGATGGTAAAGTCGTTACCCCGAAAGGGTTTATCGATGCTTATCAGCAATATGTTGATAATGGTTGGGCTACACTGACTTGCGATCCTGAATATGGCGGTCAAGGGTTGCCTGAAGTCGTGGGTATATTTGCAACCGAGATGAAAACGGCCACTAATATGGCGTTTGCCATGTATCCAGGCCTTACGCATGGTGCCTACGCTGCTATTCATGTTCATGGAAGTGATAGCTTAAAGCGCAAGTATCTGGACAAGCTTGTCAGTGGTGAGTGGACTGGCACCATGAACCTGACAGAGTCTCATGCTGGTACCGATTTGGCATTACTGCGCACCAAAGCGATTCCCGCGGGAGAAGGTACGTTTGCCATTACGGGAGAGAAAATATTCATCTCCTCTGGCGATCATGACTTAACAGATAATATTATTCATTTAGTGTTGGCTAAATTACCTGATGCGCCTGAAGGTGTGAAGGGGATTTCGTTGTTTGCGGTGCCTAAAATATGGGTCAATGACGATGGCAGTTTCGGCGAGCCCAATACTTTATGTGCTGCGAGTCTTGAACATAAGATGGGGATCCATGGTAACTCGACTTGCGTGATGAACTTTGACGGTGCTATCGGTGAACTGGTCGGTGAACCGCATCAAGGTCTTCGTGCGATGTTTACTATGATGAACCAAGCAAGATTGGGTGTGGGTCTTCAAGGTCTTGGCGTCTCTGAAATTGCTTATCAAAATGCGTTAGCCTATGCCAAAGACCGTCTTCAAGGTCGCGCATTAAGTGGCGTAAAGCACAAGGAGTTGGCTGCTGATCCTATTCTGGTTCATGGTGATGTGCGTCGTATGCTGCTATCGCAAAAATCATTTAATGAAGGTGCCCGCGCACTGATGGGACAGCAAGCGCTTTGGCTTGATGAGGCAGAGCGTCACAGTGACCCACTACAAAGGAAGAAATCTTCTAAATTAGCGGCTTTATTCACACCGATTGTAAAAGGTTTTGTAACCGATCAAGGCTTTAAGGCCTGTGTTGATGCACAGCAAGTGTTTGGAGGGCATGGCTATATCCATGAGTGGGGCATGGAGCAGTATGTGCGTGATATTCGTATCTCAATGATTTACGAAGGTACCAATGGGGTACAAGCGCTTGATCTTGTTGGCCGAAAAATCATGTCTGATAAAGGGGCTGCATTAACATTATGGTCTGAAGAGGTTAAGGTGTTTATCCAAGCTAATCTTGGTAATGAAGCGATGAAACCACTGGTTTCAAGTTTGATGCTCGCGGCGGCAGATCTTGAAAAAGCCACGGCAATCATTGCCACTGAAGCGGCTGCAAAACCCGATGTGATAGGGGCGGCGTCATTTGCCTATATGCAACTATTGGGCATAACTTCTTTAGCATGGATGTGGGCGAGAACGGCTGAAAAAGCCTTAGCTGGCTTAGATTGCGCGAGTGAAGATACGGCATTTTATCAAAATAAGGTGAAAACAGCCCAGTTTTATATGGCCTATTGGGTTCCGCAAACGCGCAGCTTAGTGAAGCAGATTGAGTCTGCAAGTCAGATTATTTGTGAGTTCGATGAAGCTGACTTCTAGGCAACAAAGATAGCAAGCCAAAAGGTCAATGAGAAACCTATTACGCCGACGTAATAGGTTTTTTTATGCCCGTTTAATTAGATGGTCTGCTTTACTGGAGGCATTTTAGGTTAGTATAGCCAGCTATTCGCGACATGTTGTTTTAGAAGGATAAACCTGTGAAATATGATTGGGTACTATTTGATGCCGATGAAACTCTATTTCATTTTGATGCATTTAAAGGTTTGCAGCTGATGTTCTCTCGCTTTAATGTTGAGTTTACGGTAGAAGATTTTCAGCAATATCAAAGGGTTAATAAGCCTTTGTGGGTCGATTACCAAGATGGAAGACTCACCGCTAAACAGTTACAAAATACCCGTTTTGAAACTTGGGCTCAAAAAATAAGTGTCTCTACTCAGCGTCTCAACAGTGACTTTCTTAGCGCTATGGCTGATATCTGTACCTTATTACCAGGGGCTCAAGAGTTAATTGATACCTTAACGGGTAGGGTCAATATGGGGATCATCACCAACGGTTTTACTGAGTTACAAACGATAAGATTACAGAAGGTAGGCTTTGGTGAGCGCTTTTCTCCTTTAGTCATTTCAGAGCAGGTTGGGCTGGCAAAACCCGATGTTGGGATCTTTGAGCATGCTTTTGCGCGGATGGGCCACCCTGCTCGTGAATCTATCTTAATGGTAGGGGATAACCCACATTCCGATATACAGGGCGGATTAAACGCTGGCATAGATACTTGTTGGTTGAATCGCCATGGCGAAAATCAACCAGAGGGTATTACGCCTCACTATGAAGTACGCTCGTTAAATGAATTACAGCAGATCCTGTTAGCAGGTCATTAAGCTCGTTTTTCAAAATGCAGTATTTGATTATTGGCCGGCATAGAAAATTCGGCTATTAATGTTAATTGTTGCTCTGCTGCAAGCTGTAAAATCCACTCAAAATCTCGAATTGCACTCTGCGGATTTTGTGCCGCGAGCCAACCATCAAAATTACGATTGCTATCACTGCTATATTGACCTTGATAATTAAAGGGTCCGTAAACACACAGCTGCCCATGCACACTCAAGTACTGACCAACACCATTGAAAAATGCTTTAACCATCTCCTTGGACATTATATGCAGTGTATTCGCAGTGAAAATGGCATCAATGACAGGATGCGCTACGGGATCTATCGGCCATGGTTTTAACACATCAAGTGCTAATGGTTGCTGTAAATTAGTGCTCGGTGATTCGTTTAACCAGGCGTTGATACCTGCATGATACTCAACTTGATCGCTTGTTTGCCAGGTTAAATGCGGTAAAAGCTTGGCGAAATGGACCGCGTGTTGCCCTGAACCACTGCCAACTTCTAATACATGTGATGATTGGCTGAAGGCACTTTCCAAGATCACAGCGATGGCTGCTTTATTATTCTCACATGATTGAGAGTAGGGTAATGGCATCACAAAATACTCCTGTCGATTCAATAAGGGTTAATGTTTACCGTGTTACTTGCCTAAAAACAACTCTACAGCGTTTGTTCGCCAATTTATCTCTATCAAAGAGATAGTCATAGGCAGCTATAAGTAAAGGCGTTATTATCTAGCGTTAATATTTTGCCGCTTTTTACTGTGTTGTAGGCTATTGGTGGAGAATGACTAAACGACATAGCCTCCGCCAGGTCAAAATAGCCAATAAACAGCGACAACCCTGAAAGATCAACAGCCCTAGGTAAGGAAATAACTTGGCGATTGAACAGCAAGAGATGATGGCGTTATTAAGTGAACTTGAATGCCGTACAAACTTCACTATCAAAAAAGTCACTGAGTATATGTTACCTAAACTAAAAGAGCCTTTTTACCTCTATATAGATGGTAAGCAGGTTCAGTTAGTGATTCGGCCTGCTTATGAAGTGTTTAAAGGTGATTTTGCAGCGCTTGATGGTGTCACTGCAAAAGATCAATTTTGTCACTATTCAGAGATGACTCGTTTTCCGAAGCGGGTGCAAAAGAGTGTTAACGGGATCCATTATGGTTTGGCCTTTAGTTTCGAAAATATCGATGCTGTAAAAGGTTTTATCAAAAAACTAATCTTGATTAATCAAGGTTAATATTGGCGCGATAACATAGAGGTGAGTTTGAAAAAGACTGACAAAAAAATTGAAAACACTATCCGCACCTCGTTAACGGAGGTGTGCGAGAGCCTTAAAGGTGAAGTGTTTGGATTTGAATGGTTGAGCCATAAAGTTGATTTCTCAAATGTGAACCATAGTTTGCAGGTCACTTTTATGTTTGCCACTAACGAGTCACTTAGAAAAGCTAAGCTGCAGTTACAAACAGACAAAATGGCAAACCTTGCCTGTAGCGCGCTCGCTAAGCATAATATCCATATTAATAATGCCGCAAAGCAGTGCTGTTTTGAAACTGAAGAGCGAAGCCGTTAATCGATAGTGGGTTTGACTCCGTATGCTGACATCGATTTCTGGGCTGGAATACAAGTATAATAAGTAGGCCTGATGGTTGTTAAACACGATTGTTAATGCTTTAGTTAAAAGAGGGTTAACATTTTGTAGCAAGTGATGAGTGGCATTAACTGCAATTGCCAGCCATAATTTGTCGAGAAGGACATCTAATAAAAAGACAGGGAGTCGAATCAAATATGGATACCAATCAAGTGACTAATGAACAGGACCCTATTGATTGCGATAACGATATTGAGATGTTGTCACAATTAAATCGTAAAAGATTAAAGTTATTTGGCTTAATGATCGGCATTGTTGCAGGTTTACCCGCTGGCTTTTACAGTGCTCGTTGGGTGTATCAATGGTTATTCCCTGTGGGCTAACAACATGAGTATTGCTGTTGCATTAAAAAGGGCTCCCGAAGGAGCCTTTTTAGGTAACGGCTAACGTTCGCTAGGGTTACTCATTTCTCAATTCAACCTACTGAGTTAGATCAATTTTATAAATGGCGAAGCCAAATTCATCGTTTTCAGCTTGTTTCTCAAGCTTACGCTGTTGATTATCAATAATGAATTGATCAGCCGTTGCACTGTCTTGCGTTTCAAAACGCACATCAAGGGTAGTGGTTGGTGTGATCGTCACAAACCCCCAGTTGTAGTCAGCGCTTGGATCAACGTAACCAGGCCCGTCAACATTCTCAGTTTCACTGGTAATGTACTGTGCTAGTGCTTCACGGTTAGAATCAGGTAGTTCCATAACGACGTGCTCAGCACCAGTACCAGCGAACTTGCCGCCAAAGGCGCGGTAGTTGTTTGATGCAATGATAAATTCTTTGCTGTCTAAGTCAGTGCCAGTAAAGCTGGTCGTGCCATCATTAAATGTCAAATCGACAATGCGATTCGCATCGGCATTAACGACTTTGCAATCGCCATCAAACTTCGTCGGTTGAGTGACATCAATTTTGTAGGTTACGCCGTCAATAACATCAAAGTTATAGGTACGGTGGGTATCCCAGTTGATCAACATCTGCGGTGTGCTAACCGTTGGATCAATTTGATTGAATTGGTTAGCACTACACTCTAACCAATCTTTAAGTTCAGCACCGGTCACTTTAACCGCTACCATAGTGTTTGGATATAAGTAAAGATCAGCGGCATTCTTATAGGTTAAGTCGCCAGCGGGGACTTGAACATAAGATTCGGCATCAGCAGTGGTGCTATGACGTCCACCGGCTTTAAATGGAGCTGATGCAGACAGAACCGGAATGTCTTTAAGTTCAGCAGTCAGGTTAGCTTTTACTTTAGCAATTTGTGCATCAGACACAATTTGAACTGTTGGGTCATCTTGTACTAAAGTCAAAAAGCTATACATATCAGCAGAGGCTTTACCAATTGGTTGGTTTACGTAATTAAGCGTACCTTGGTGCTCTAATGCAACTGAATCACGTATGCCATTGTCTGCAATCACTAATTCTGGATTTTCTGCATTCTTATCATAGATAGGAGCGGCTTTTGCCGTGCGGTCGATAACAACCCATGCACCGTCTTGCATTTCAAGTTTGAGATCGACAATGCCTAAGTTGTCACCCCAGCGTCCAGGCATAACCGCTGCAACACCATTGATGGTACCTTTTTCCAAATCGGCATTGTCAAGACCTTCAAATGTTGCAGAAGGGAAAACTGAGTGGCTGTGGCCAAAAGTTATCGCATCAATGCCTTCAACAAGCGATAGCGCATAAGTGGCATTTTCGTCGTTGACATCAGTAGGATTAGACGGGGTACCGACACCTGAGTGTGGAATCGCGACAATCACATCTGCGCCTTCCGCTTTCATTAATGGAACAAATTTTTCAGCGGCTTCAACTATTCCCATCACTGACACTTTGCCAGATAAGTTTTGTTTATCCCAAAGAACGATTTGAGGGGGCACAAAGCCAATATAGCCGATCTTAACGATTTGTTGATCGCCATTACTATCGATAACTGTTTTTTCTTCGATGATATACGGGGTGAATAAGTTGTCACCTTTTGATTTACCTTCCCAGCAATCCGCTTCACACAATACGTTAGCGTTAATGTATGGGAAGTTAGCACCAGCAAGCGCCTCTTCTAAGAAATCCAATCCATAGTTAAACTCATGATTACCTAAGTTACCCACTGAGTATCCTAGCGTATTCATCGCTTTATATGCAGGGTGAGTACCACCAATGGTATGATCTCGTTTAAAGTTATCGGCGACGAAATCGCCCATAGGGCTACCTTGCAATAAGTCTCCGTTATCCACTAATACGAAGTTGCTTACCTCTGCACCTTGTTGCTTAATTAAGCTGGCTGTTCTTGCAAGACCGATAGTTGGATCGTACTTAGTTTTGTAATAGTCATAATCCATGATATTGGCGTGTAGATCAGATGTTTCTAAAATACGCAGATCAACTTGAATTCCACTATTATTTTTATCATCATCTGAACCACATGCGGTTAGACCCAGTGTAGATGCGATAACAACTGCTAAAAGTTTTTTGTTTAACATATCCATTCTCTTATATTTGTTTAGACCCCAAGAAGGCATTAAGCACTTCTTAAACTGTTAATAGGTTTATTTTTGGCATAACTCTCTATTAACGGACGCGATTATAGCGACTATTTGTGTAACTTTTGCGATCAATAGATGAATTTCAGTGTATCAATTTGTGACGTAGCTCAACATTTGCTTATCGGTTTTTTATTAATCAATACAGATGTTTGTTGTTGCGTTGGTGTTGGTTTTTGGTGTTAATCTTGTAGCGGAGGCAGCTATTAAAATTAAGTCGCAAGGGATGGGAACATACTGGCAGTTGCCGATATCAATTAATAATATGTTAATAGCCAAAAAATAAAATTCATCAATGATTTTGCATCAAAGTCTCAAGTGTGGGCATAAAAAATCCGAGACCTTAGACTGGACTCGGATTTTTAGGTTTTGATAACGACAAAAACAGTTGTTCAAAATAATTTATCGTCAGCTTTATTACAGTTAACGCCTTTTAATATCAAGGCCTCTTTTTCCTGTTAACTCATCCAAGGCAGCACCTTTCGTGAGAAACGATCAGCTTGACCCAAACGGATTGCTGATTGATAACGCATTCTATAAAGGGCCTGATAACACAGAGGCACTAGATACAGACTGGTCACGGTTGAAAACGTCAGACCACCAATAATGGCAATCGCCATCGGTGAGTATGATGGACCGCCGCCACCCAGTTGTGCATCTCCCATTGCTAAAGGAACCAAGCCCAATACCGTGGTACCTACTGTCATCAGCACAGGACGTAAGCGGGTATGACATACTTGGCTGATGGCTTCAGAGAGTTTATCTAACTCTGGATTAAGCTGGTTAATCTGATCGACCAATACAATGCCGTTGTTGACCACAATCCCCATCAAAATCAATATACCGATCATGGCCATAATGGACATCGGCGTCCCAGTAAACAGTAATGCCCAAAATACGCCAGTAATCGAAAACAAGATTGAGGTGATAATGGCTGTGGGTAACAGTAAGGATTCAAACAGAGCTGCCATCACAATATAGATCATCGCGATAGCTAGAATCATATTGGTTGCCATTACTGCTTCATCTTCATCTTGCTTTTGAAAACCGCCTCGCAGTGAGTATCCATAACCCGCTGGGAAGTTTATGGCTTCCATGACTTGGGTAATTTTTTCTTGAGCCTCTTCGGTGGTCATGTCATCCAAGTTAGCGCCAATAGACAATGCTGTTTGTCTGTCATAATGGCGAATGGTGTCGAATCGCGGCAAAATTTCAATGATAGCTAGGCTATCTAACGTATAAACGCGGCTATCGATACGAATAATCGGTAGCTGTTTAAGTTTTTCAAGTGATAAACGCCACTGTTGTTCATAGGCCATCTCAATACGTAACTCGCCGTTGGGATCATGGCGGAATGAACGTAACTGAGTTCCGCGCAATGCCATTGAGATACTCGATGCCACTTCATTTAATTTAAGATCGAGTCTCGCGGCCATTTCACGATCAATTCTAATCACCACTTCTTGTTGAGCACCGCTCAGTTCTGAACGCACATCGGTTAAGCCTTCAATAGCACTCAGTAGCGGAATGACTTGTTCGCTGATGTGGATTAGCTCAGTGGTAGAGCGACCTGTCAGTGAAACCCTAATGCCGTTATTCTCTCCACCCCAACCAAATTGTGGTTTTGCGATAGAAAATTTTGGAAACCCTTCGCGAATGGTTTTTTTAAGGGCTTTCATATCCACTTCAATATCTTCTTTTAGCAGCAAAGTCGATTGGCCTCTATCTGCTGCAAAGTAGCTATACACTGAGTCGATATGGAACTTGTCTTGGTTGGCGTAAAGGTAATCCTCCATTTTATTAATCATGGCTTCGGTAACATCTAAACTATGACGTCCTTCAACTTGATAGTTAATATAGAGTCGATTATTACCTTCACCATCGGATTGATCCTGCTGCACCATTGACAGTGGTAACGCTGTCGACGCGAGTAGTAATAACGCTATCACTCCTGATAGACGTGGTCTCGCCAATATCCAGTTAAGACTTTTAAGGTAGCGTTGTTGTAATTTACTCTCATGTACTTTTTCAGGTAGGTCAAACTCCATTTTACTGAGCATCAATGGCAACAGGGTTTTGGCGACCAAAAGTGATGCCGCTAGCGAAATGCAGATAGCGATGGCGACGTGTTCAAGAAAAATCGTTAACTCGACTTTAACGCCGAAGATATTGGGTAGAAATACAATGGCGGTGGTTAAGGTACCGGCTAGCACTGCTAGTGACACCTTATCGACACCGTTGAGTACCGAACTGTTGTCGTTTTTTGATGGTTGTTGTGAAGCGCCTTTTGCCATCTTTTGCAGCTGTTTTTCTTGTAATACACTTTCGGTGACCACAACGGCGTTATCAATTAACATACCGACGGCGAGCAGTAGTCCCATCATCGAAAGGATATTTAAACTGTATCCCAGTAAATACATTGCGGCGAGCGTCATACAAATAGCGATAGGTACCGATGACACAATGACCAAGGTCATTTTTAGGTTACGTATAAACAGATACAGAACCACAAAAGAGAGCAGGGCGCCAATCAAGCCTGCGGTTAATAAATCCTTCAGCGATGATGTTACGCCATACGCTTGATCTTCCATTACAAAGAGTTTAATCCCTTGAAATTGCTGATCTTGCTTAGCTCTTTCGATGACTTTCATTACGCGAGCCGATACGTCGACTAAGTTAGCTCCCGATTCTTTGAAAACATCCAAACCGACAGCATAATTTTGATCTAAATGACGACCGTCTAAACGCTCAGGCAAGGCAAACTTCACCGATGCGATATCACCTAACGTGATCCCAGGGGTAAGCACTAGCGAGTTTATCTCATCGAGATTCCTAAACTCCCCTTTAGGAGATACTTGATAAACACGTGAATCGGTTTTTAACACACCTGCGCTTATCACAAAGTTTTCTTGCTGCATGCGACGAGTGAGGTCTTTGATAGAGATGTTGCTCGCGGCAAGTTTGTCTGCGTTAATGCGAATTTCTATCTGCTTTTGCTCGACGCCATACAAGGTCACTTGAGACACGCCTTCAACGCGCTCCAGTGGTCTCTTTAGTTGTTTATCGAGCAAATCAAATGCACCAGACAGTTCTCGGTCACTGGATATGCGTAAATTGAGTACGGGCATATCGGCGGTACTGAATTGCCTGATAAAAACACGTTCGACATCTTTTGGCAGCAAGTGACGCACAGAGTCGACTTTCTCTCTCGCTTCTAAGCTTTTAGTGGCAACGTTTTCTCCCCACTTCATTCTGAGCTCTATTTCAGCGCCGTTTTGCGAAGAGCTAGAGCGAAGCTCTTCTATGCCCCCCATGGTGGCAAGCGTTTCTTCCAAGATACTGGTGATGTCTCGTTCGACTTCAGACGGCGTTGACCCTTTGTAGGGGACTTCAACGATGACCTGAGGAATGTCGATTCCAGGAAACATCTCTAGCGGTAATAATCTGCTAGAGGCGAGGCCGAAGAGTAAAATAGCGACAAAGAACATGGCTGTTGTTACCGGCCTTGCAATGGCTAAGCGTGTGATACTCATGCCTGGCCTCCTTCTGTTATCACCGAATCATTACTTTGTGGCTCTGTCGTTTCTTGAGCATAATCCTTGCGGTCAAAAAGTGCATAAAGAGCGGGGATGACAACCAGCGTCAACAGTGTTGATAGCGATAGACCAAATATTACCGTAATCGCCATTGGCGCGCGCACTTCGCTGCCATCACCTAAGCCCAAGGCCATGGGTGATAATCCGAGAGCGGTTGTCATGGTGGTCATGATAATTGGACGTAAGCGTGACTCTGCTGCGTTTGTTATTGCAGTCAGTTTATTTTGCCCTGATCGGCGTAATTGATTAATTCTGTCAACCAGAACAATAGCGTTGTTGACCACAATACCGGCAAGCATAATTAAGCCAATAAACACCACCACGCTCAAGTGAGTTTGAGTGATATAAAGCCCCAAAATACTGCCGCCTACTGCCATTGGCACTGCGATAAGAATGAGTAAAGGGTGCAATAGCGATTCAAACTGACTTGCCATGACCAAGTACACCAAGAACACCGCTAACACTAATGCAACTTGTAACGACTGGAATGAATGTTCCATCTCTTCATTTTGACCGCCAAAACGCGCCTGAATCGAGGTGGGTAGTGTTTGATTGGCAAGAATTTCTCGAGCTGTTAACACCGCATCATTAAGGTCGCCATAAGCTAAGTTGGCCGACACGATAGCCACGCGTTGTTGGCTCACTCTATTGATAGCTGAAGGGCCAAGCTTGAGAGTGACATCAGCAACGGCACTCAGCGAAATTGGGCGGCTACTGTTTGGATTGATGATCATTGAGTCGATATCACTAATTTGATTACGTTCATCAAGTTCGCTGCGAACCAAGATATCAATCTTACGATCGCGCACCGTATACTGACTGGCAACCGTACCGCCAATGCGTTGAGCAATACGGTTTGCGACAGAGGGGGCATCCATCCCCAAGGCTGCAAGACGCTGATGATCAAATCGAATACTTAACTCTGGCTGGCCATCTCGCAAGCTGGTATTGATATCGGCAAATCGGTCCGATTCAGACAAGGCTTCAACTAAGGTATCAGCCGTGGTTTTCAGTTGGGCAAGATCGTAACCTACCAGTTCAATTTCAAGTGGAGTCTTGAAACTAAACAGCTCAGGATGTTGGATCTTGGCTTCAAGCTCTGGGATCCGCATTGCGACGGCACGTAATTTTTGCGTGACTGCGTCAAAAGCATCATGATCGGCCAGTACAACCTGTAAACGTCCCCAGTTTTCTCCACCGCGTGAAGTATCGGAGGTCATTAAACCGCCACTGCCCGCTTGGCTGTACGCATGCTTTACATCAGCTCTATCCTTAATAGAAAGTGCTAGCGTGCGCAGTACTTTGTCTGTTTCAGACACTTCGGTCCCTGGTGGCAGTAATACTTCAACGTAGAACTCGCCTTGATTCATCGGTGGAATGAGCTCCATTCCTAAGCTTGGTACCAGCAACGCAGAGCCTGCCGTAATACCGATAGCAATAGACAAGGTGAGCACTTTAAATCTTAAGGCCGCTGCCAACAGGCGATGGTAGCCAGCTTCGAGCAAACTATAAACCCAGTTAAACGCGCTACTCAATGGGCGCATAACGAGTCCTACCACCCAAGAGACAGTGCGGCCTACAATTAATGTCAGCGTCAATAGTGCGCTGGGTATGTAGTTGAATAGCAGTATGAAAGGGAATGAAAAGACCGTTGCGCTGTAGTGCTTAAATTTTCCAAACTTGGTGTCTGGTTTGATTTTTTCAGACTTTGTTAATAATGGTGGTAGGGCTTTAAAGCCTTCACGTGAGGCTAACATCGGGATGGTGGTGAGTGCCACTAACAGTGATGCCAGTAGCGCAAATGCCACGGTAAGTGCTTGGTCTGAAAATAACGCACCAGCCACACCATCAACAAAGACCAAAGGAACAAATACGGCGAGCGTGGTTAATGTTGAAGCAAAGATAGCACCTGAAACCTCTTTAGTCCCAGTGACAGCGGCTTCGAGTTTACTCATGCCCAGTGATTTACAGCGGTCTATATTTTCCAGCACCACAATAGCGTTATCGACAAGCAAGCCCACGGCCAATGCGATTCCGCCAAGAGACATGATATTGAGGCTGATACCCGCAAAATACATCATGTTAAAGGTAGCAATAACCGAGAAGGGGATTGAGATTGAAATAATAAGGGTTGGAATAATATCTCTTAAAAATAGATAGATAACCAACATAGACAATAGACTACCGATGAGCGCAGCCGATGTGACTTCATTGACGGCACTTTCAATAAATTCTGATTGATCGTAAATGACTTTTAATTCAGCCTTGGGGCTGTTTTTGTTGAGTTTTTCGAGTTCGCTAGTGACCTTACGTGCGACAGCCACAGTATTGGCATCACCCTCTTTGTAAATGGCTAACTCAATAGACTCTCTATCGCCAATACGGGTGATATCGTTACGCTCTTTATATGAGTCAACAATATCGGCAACTTCAAACAATCTCACTAACGTTTGTTCATCACGATAGATAACAATTTGTCCGAGCTCATCCAATGAGTTGAATTGGTTTAAGGTTCTGACTAAATACTCTTTGTCGCCTTGAATCACCTTACCAGCGGAGAGGTTAATATTTTCTTCAGCGATACGAGCACGAATAAGGTCGGCGCTGAGGTTAAGCTGAGTGAGCTTTTGTTGATTAAGCAGTATATGAACTTCCTGCTGTAGTCCTCCTGAAAGACGCACCGCAGCGACGCCAGATAATGACTCAAGTTGACGTTTCAACTCCTCTTCGGCATAGGTACGCATCTGCTTTAAATCACTTTCGCTCGCAGATTCAGCCACATCAGAACTGGTACTTGGAACCGATAATGCGAGACGGACAATGGGATCTAAATTGGGATTAAACCGCAGTAACAACGGCTTTTTAACATCTAATGGCAATTCAATAGTATCGAGTTTTTCTCGTACATCGAGGCTGGCCATATCCATGTCAGTACCCCATTCAAACTCAAGTACTACATCTGACATACCAGAACGAGAAATAGAGTTGATTTTTCGTAAGCCTTTCACAATACCTGCGGCTTCTTCAATAGGTTTTGATACCAGTTGTTCTACTTCAACGGGCGCAGCACCCACATATTGCGTGCGTATGGTAATGGTTGGATAGCTTAAGTCAGGCAGTAGTTTCACTGCTAAGCGTGAAAATCCAACCATGCCGAAAAGAATGACGGCAAACATAAACATCCACACGGTAACCGGTCGGTTTACCGAGGTTTTTATTATTGACATAGCGCTTACTCCCGGTCTACTTAGCTGATGCAATATCTAAAGAGCTAATCACTTCAACGAGCGATTGGTCTTTTAGATTTTGATGACCACGAATAACGATTTGCTCACCAGGTTCGATACCAGCAACGACTTCTACTGTATCTGCTTCGCGATAACCGAGTGTTACTGTACGGCGATTAGCGCTTGTTCCGTCAATCACATAAAGGGCAAATTCATTGTCTTGATTTACAAGCGCGTTATACGGAACGGTTATTACGTCATTATGAGTGTCGTATCTAAGCTCTACGCGGGTAAACATACCAGCTTTTAAGGTTGCCTTTTGGTTTGGCACTGAAAGCGTAACTTTGAATGTACCGCTTTGAGCATCAACAATAGGGCTTATCCGCAACACTGTCGCGTGAGTGGTATCTTGAGTATGTTTATTGGCAAAAATCTGTGCATCTTGTCCTAAGCGGAGGTGTTGCAGCTGCTGCTCTGGGAGGTGGACAATGCCGTACAGCTCATCTTGGTTAACGATATAAAACAGTTCGTCGAACTCTTTAGCCATATTGCCTGATTTAACAAATCGCGTCGCGACCACGCCTTCAATGGGTGAGCGGATCATGCTTTCTTGTACGTACAATGCGGCCAAATCACGTTTAGCGATGGCAGCTTGTAGGTTATATTCGAGTTTAGCCATAGAGTCGGCACTAAAAAATTGCTTGTTGTTGATTTTTTTGAGGCGATTCAGCTCTTGTTGAATAATCTCGACTTCAGCTTGTGAGCGGTCTAAATCAAATTTCTGTCTTTTTGAATCGATAATCGCCAACAGTTGGCCTTTAGCGACGCGATCACCTTCTTCAACATTGATTGACTGGATAAGTCCGGCAACGCGAGTAACAACTTTAGCTTCTTCTGGTGCTTCAAGGGTCGCGGTAGTGCTATAAAATGACGACACATCCCCTTGGATCACTGTGGTTGTCTCTACAGGGACGGCATATTTCTCTTCTTCTTTAACCTCTTCTTCTGCGCCACAAGCACTAAGCAGTGCAGCAAGTAGTATTGGGAGAATGATTTTTTTGTTTTTGAATGCTTCCATGTCTTTAAACCCATTTAAGTTATTTCATTAGGCTTTACTAAGCATTATGTGTGCCAAAATTTAATTGCATTTATATACAATGACTTAGGTTGTATGCGTGAATGTTTGTTGGTTATTTTGATGGGTGATGTAGCGAAAAGGTTCAATTGTTGCGGTTTTTAACAATGTAAGCGGAAGCTCACTTTAGTAGAGAGAGTGCGATGACCTCTAGGGTATTGAGGTCAATTACTTTTGCGCTAAAGTTTGTTCGTTGACGATTGGACTTGTGAATCTATCAATCTGTGGCTTTCTCTTAATAAGTCAAGGTCGTGGCGCTTCGCCCATTCTGTTGTAATAGAGCAGAGCCAAGGGAGAAAGCGCTTGTACCCGCTCTTGGGTTCATAAAATTCAATTGTGGTGGTTATCGATTATTGGATTTTGTAAGTAGCCCAGAATTTGATTCAAGACTTGAACTCATAGAGGTGGAAAGTGTAGTTCATTCCTTTCCATAAGTGGGTTAGGGCAGCCCTGTAACGCGTTTTGCCCAAAATGCGTTAACAAAAGTCTGTCCAGAACTAAGTGAAGAAGGGTTCAAACGTTATTGTTTACCTATGCTCATGAGGGTGAACATTTTTACACCCAAGCCATTGTCATTGACTCCATAACTGAAATTTTACAGATGGAAAGCATTGAAGGCCATTTTTTATAAAGAGCTGTTATCTAGTGGTATTGATCTCTTGCTGTTAGAATCTCACATTATTGATTTTATAATGTGGCAGTTCATTGAACATAATGAGACCGTTATCGGTATCAATGCTTCAAACACGATCGCTGAATTCATTTACTTTTATTACTGAAAATCAGTGCTGCGACACTTAACAAACGCATCTAATGTACGTCAAACGCTAATTTTTCCGCCAATTTTAGCCAAGCATTATTTGCCTGTTACGTGGGCGTTGCTATGATCATTATGTCTATTGAATTACTGGAAACACCAAGCTGGAGAACAACTTACTATGTCTGAAAGATTACGAGTGAAACAGGCATCGCCTTTACTCTCTTTCCTCACCACAGAGCTAAAAGGCTGGAGTCGCAGCAAAATAAAACAACGGCTGACAACAGGATGCATCATCGTCAACGGTCAGCCTATCATGCGCCATGATCATGAGATCAACGTCGGCGATGACGTGGAAGTTCGGGCAACGGGGAAGAACGTGCAACTTAAAGTCTCCCGGCTTGAAATCTTGTATTCGGACAACGATCTTATCGTCATCAACAAACCTGCTGGCTTGTTGTCAGTGGCAACAGCCAATGAAAACAAAGACCATGCGCTTGCCATTCTTCGCAAGCAGCTCACGCGTCCTAAGCGTACTGTTAATCTTTGGCCTGTACATAGGCTTGACCGTGATACATCGGGTGTTTTGATGTTTGCAACTTCTCGCGAGATGCGCGAAGCCGTTATGGATGGGTGGGGTGAGGCTGAAAAAACCTACCTTGCGGTGGTTGAGGGTTGCCCTAATCCGAGTCAAGGCACCATTGACCAGCCCTTGAGAATAGATCCTGAGAAGTATCAAATGATAGTTGGTCCACATCCAGAAGCTAAAAAAGCCATCACGCATTTTAACACCCAGCGAACAGTGGGGGAGCGGTCATTGCTTGAAGTTCAACTGGAGACGGGTCGACAACATCAAATCCGTGCCCACATGGCTTGGCTAGGGCATCCGCTGATTGGCGATCCCCGTTATGGAACTGAAGGCCCGCGCATGGGATTGCATGCGTTGCGCCTGAGTATTACGCGACCAAAGACTGGCAAGCGACTCACTTTCGAGACACCCGCACCGGATGACTTTCTTAATTTGCTCCGATAATAGCAAATTGGCTCACCATGCTAGCCAATAATGTTTGACGCAGGTAATAAAAAAGGCACTCAATGAGTGCCTTTTAGGGTTCGTTAACGAACTCGCTTACTAATCGCGTTTGTCTTTAGCAACAAAGCTACGCTCAGCATCACCAGTGTATAGCTGGCGAGGACGACTGATCTTGTGACCAGGCTGATCTAGCATCTCTTTCCAATGTGCAATCCAACCGACTGTGCGCGCTAATGCGAATAGTACGGTGAACATGCTTGTTGGAATACCAATAGCCTTCATGATGATCCCTGAGTAGAAATCAACGTTCGGGTACAGCTTCTTAGACACGAAATACTCGTCTTCTAAAGCAATACGTTCAAGTTCCATTGCAACATCTAACAATGGATCATTGACGTTGAGTTCGGCAAGCACTTCATGACATGTTTCGCGCATAACTTTTGCACGAGGGTCGAAGTTCTTGTAAACACGGTGACCAAAGCCCATTAGACGGAAAGGATCTTCTTTGTCCTTAGCACGTGCAATAAACTCTGGGATACGGTCAACACTACCGATCTCTTCAAGCATGTTTAAGCAAGCTTCGTTTGCACCACCGTGAGCAGGTCCCCAAAGAGACGCAATACCCGCAGCAATACACGCAAATGGGTTAGCCCCAGATGAACCGGCTAAACGAACGGTTGAAGTCGATGCATTTTGCTCATGATCCGCATGTAGTATGAAGATACGATCCATAGCACGTTCAACGATTGGATTAACCTTGTACTCTTCACATGGCACTGCAAACATCATGCTTAGGAAGTTACCAGCGTAGCTTAAATCGTTACGTGGATAGACAAAAGGCTGACCAATAGAGTACTTGTAGCACATCGCTGCGATTGTTGGCATTTTTGACACCAAGCGGTAAGCAGCAATTTCGCGATGGCGCTCGTCATTCACATCCAAAGAATCTTGGTAGAATGCAGAAAGGGCGCCAGTAACGCCACACAACATTGCCATTGGGTGAGCATCACGTCTGAAACCTCTAAAGAAGCTCGCAAGTTGCTCGTTAACCATGGTGTGGTTTTTAACCGTGTGTACGAATGTATCGTACTGTGCTTTATTCGGAAGCTCTCCGTAAAGCAGCAAATAACATAAATCTAGATAATCAGAATCTATTGCCAACTCGCCAATTGGGTATCCGCGATGAAGCAGGATCCCTTGGTCGCCGTCGATGTAAGTAATAGCTGATTCGCAGGAAGCTGTAGCGAGAAATCCTGGATCGAAGGTAAAGTGCCCTGTGCTACCTAGCTTACTGATGTCTATTACATCAAATCCTGCCGTTCCTTTCTTGATCGGCAAATCGATTGATTCGTTCCCTGGTAGTTCCAACTTGGCTATATTATCAGCCATACCCCATTCTCCTTACTTCATTCTTATTGAGTGCGGCTTATCAAACCCCAATACTTTACAGTGAATCTAGATCACATTTCAATTTAAATAAGCGTTTAAATTTGTTAGACCATGGTCTTAATTAGCAATAACCACCTGTTGCAACAGGGGCTTGGCAGATTTTTTTACCAAAAAAACAAAATTTGCATAATGTGATGTTTGTATTTGACATTTCACCCACGTATACTTGCTGCGGCTCAGATGAGCTGCATACATTGACGAATAGTTACCACATTTATACAACCTTAATTAGTGGTCGCTAAACTGTTAAATGTTTGTTTCAAGTTTTCTTTTGCAAAGGGCTTAAACTGTGACCTAGTTCACGGATGGGGATCTGAGTAAAAGCGGTTCGTATAACAAAAATTAGCTCAATTGAGCAGAGTGAGCAGAACGTGAAAAAGCAAAGACCTGTCCATTTAGATCTGCAGACTATACAGTTCCCAGCAACGGCGATCGCGTCCATCCTACACCGTGTATCGGGCGTTATTATGTTGTTTGCTGTCGGTATTCTTATTTGGTTGCTTAATGAATCATTAGCATCCGCTGAAAGTTTTGCTGGCGTCCAATCTCTTTTTGATAACTTTATCGTCAAGTTTATCGTTTGGGGAATTCTTACCGCGTTGGGTTATCACTTGATAGTGGGTTTACGCCACTTAGTGATGGATGCCGGCTACTGGGAAGAACTTTCTTCAGGATTAACTTCAGCTAAAGTCGCTATGGCGTTATCAGTAGTGTTTTCTATCATCGCGGGGATTTGGGTATGGTAACTAATGCAGCAAGTCTTGGTCGCAGTGGTGTCCATGACTTTATTCTTATACGTGCAAGTGCAGTAATTCTAGCCTGTTACACCATCTTTATGGTTGGTTTTATCGCATGTAGCTCTCCATTGACTTACGATGCATGGCACGGTTTATTCAGTGCTCTGCCGATGAAAGTCTTCACACTTCTCGCACTGGTTGCGATTCTAGTCCATGCATGGATTGGTGTTTGGCAGGTACTTACCGATTACGTTAAGTGTGTGTCATTACGTGGTGTGCTTCAGTTTGTTTTTGTCGTAGCAGCCTTTTCTTATATGGCCGCAGGCATTTTGATTGTGTGGGGTGTTTAATTGAGTATTCCAGTTCGCGAATTTGACGTGGTTGTTATCGGCGCTGGTGGCGCGGGTATGCGCGCGGCATTGCAGATTTCAAAAGAAGGTAAGAGCTGCGCGCTGTTATCTAAAGTTTTTCCTACTCGTTCTCACACCGTATCTGCACAGGGTGGCATTACTGTCGCACTGGGTAATGCGCACGAAGATCACTGGGAACAGCACATGTACGATACCGTGAAAGGTTCCGATTTTATCGGTGACCAAGAAGCGATTGAGTTTATGTGTAAAACCGGTCCTGAAGCCGTTATCGAATTAGAGCAGATGGGTCTACCATTCTCTCGTTTTGAAGACGGTACTATTTACCAACGTCCGTTCGGTGGCCAATCAAAGAACTTTGGTGGCGAACAGGCGGCGCGTACTGCTGCAGCAGCTGACCGTACAGGTCACGCTCTACTTCATTGTTTATACCAGCAAAACGTTAAACATAAGACTCAAGTATTCTCAGAGTGGTACGCGCTAGATTTAGTTAAAAACGACGACGGTGTCATTGTCGGTTGTACAGCAATCGAAATTGAAACTGGCGAAATCGTTTATTTCAAAGCTAAGGCAACAATTTTAGCGACAGGTGGCGCAGGGCGTATTTACGCATCGACTACTAATGCACACATCAACACCGGTGACGGCGTTGGTATGGCGATCCGTGCCGGCGTTCAAATGCAAGACATGGAAATGTGGCAGTTCCACCCAACGGGTATCGCTGGCGCAGGTGTTCTTGTAACAGAGGGTTGTCGTGGTGAAGGTGGATACCTGCTAAACAAAGACGGCGAACGTTTCATGGAACGTTATGCCCCTAACGCGAAAGATTTGGCTTCTCGTGACGTGGTAGCACGTTCGATGATGACTGAAATTCGTGAAGGTCGTGGTCTTGACGGTCCATTAGGACCGCACTGTTTACTTAAGCTTGATCATTTGGGTAAAGAAACGCTTGAAGCGCGTCTTCCTGGTGTATGTGAATTGTCTCGCACATTCGCGCACATCGATCCAGCAGATGGTCCAATTCCAGTATTACCGACTTGTCACTATATGATGGGTGGATTACCTGCCAAAGTGAGCGGTCAAGTGTTACGCCAAAATGCTGATGGCAGCGAAGAAGATATAGTGGGTCTATTTGCCGTTGGTGAGATTGCGTGTGTATCAGTACACGGCGCTAACCGTTTAGGCGGTAACTCGCTGCTTGATTTGGTGGTCTTTGGCCGTGCAGCAGGTCAGCACTTAGGTAAAGCGCTTGATGCTACACCTAACCCTAAAGATGCCACTGAAGCCGATATTGACGCTTCTCTAGCACGCTTAAATCGTTGGGAAAGTAACAAAGATGGTGAAGAGCCTGAGGCTATCCGTAAAGATCTTCAACTTTGTATGCAGCTTAACTTCTCAGTATTCAGAAGTGGTGACGCAATGGCTGAAGGCCTTGAAGAACTGAAGACTATTCGAACACGTCTAGCAAACGCTAAGCTCTCTGATAATTCATCTGAGTTTAATACTCAGCGAATCGAGTGCTTAGAGCTTGATAACTTGATGGCGACAGCGATTGCGACAGCTACGGCAGCTAACTTCCGTACTGAAAGTCGCGGCGCACATTCTCGTGAAGATTATCTAGAACGTGATGATGAAAACTGGTTATGCCACAGTGTTTATGACCCGATTACCGAGCTTATGACTAAGCGTGATGTGAACATGGAGCCTAAGCTTCGTGATGCGTTCCCGCCTGTTAAGCGCACCTACTAGGAGAAGCCCCGATGAAATTGGAATTTGCAGTTTATCGCTACAATCCTGATGTAGACACTAAGCCTTACATGAAGGATTACAGCTTAGAAGTGGACGAAGGTACTGATATGATGGTACTGGATGCACTGATAAAGCTAAAAGAGTTAGATTCAACATTGTCATTTAGACGCTCATGCCGTGAAGGTGTGTGTGGTAGTGATGGTGTTAACATGAACGGTAAAAACGGTCTAGCGTGTATCACGCCTGTTTCTACCTTCAAAAATAAGAAGATTGAGATCCGCCCACTACCTGGTATGCCTGTAGTGCGTGACTTAATTGTAGACTTAACACAGTTCTACACCCAGTACGAAAAGATAAAGCCTTACTTGATTAACGATGAGAAAACGCCTGCGCGTGAACATCTGCAATCACCAGAAGAGCGTGCACATTTAGATGGGCTCTATGAGTGCATCATGTGTGCATGTTGTTCTACAGCTTGTCCTTCGTTCTGGTGGAACCCTGATAAGTTCATCGGTCCGAGTGGTTTGCTTCATGCCTATCGCTTCTTGATCGACAGCCGCGATACTGCGACTGAAGAGCGTTTATCAGAGCTTGATGATGCGTACAGTGTATTCCGCTGTCACGGTATTATGAACTGTGTTGATGTTTGTCCTAAAGGGCTTAACCCGACAAAAGCAATTGGACACATTAAGTCTATGCTTCTGAAGAGAGCTGTTTAGATGCAAATTAAAGAGCCGATATTGATATAGCTCTATGAGAGTCACTTTCATTTAGGAGAGTGACTCTTTTTGTCATGGAAGACAAAAATAGTAAATCTGGAACTCTAGGGGCTACAGAGATTGCAGAATCCTTGCTTAGAACAAGATTCTGTATTTATGACTTTGGCTAAGCACGTGTATACAGTTTGAAAGGAATAGAAATGCACCAAGGCATCATGAAAGCCTGGCTTGAATCGTCTCATCTTAATGGCGCGAATTTGACCTATGTAGAAGAGATGTATGAAGCCTATCAAGAAGATCCGCAGTCAGTAATTGAAGACTGGCGTGTCGTGTTTGATAACCTCCCTCTAGTGAATGGTACATCTAGTGACGTGCCTGAAGCTGCCCACTCTAAAGTACGCGACTATTTTCGTAGTCTTGCATTAGATGGACGTCAGAAAGGTTCACCTAAGGTGACCGATCACGAAGTCGATGCAAAACAAGTTAAAGTCCTACAGATGATTAACGCGCACCGTTTTCGTGGTCATCAGAACGCGAATTTGGACCCGTTAGACATTTGGAAACGCGATAAAGTTTCTGAATTAGACCCGGTTTTCCACGGTCTAGACAGCGATGATATGCAGCGTGAATTCAATACCGGTTCGTTTGCTCATGGTGGTGATACCATGAAGCTAGTCGATCTTGTTAAAGCGTTAAAAGCCACTTATTGTGGTTCGATTGGCGCAGAATACATGCATATCA